>CAYLSY010000066.1:2423-10018 GCA_964386275.1 uncultured Hyphomicrobiales bacterium | reverse complement strand
TAGCTTTTTTCTTATTTTAGTAGTTTGATTTTTTTTGAACGGAAAAAATCTATACTATTAATATATGTCGAAGACTGATTCAAATATAAAAGAAAATAAATCCAAGCCGACGCCGCGAAAAAAAGCGCCAGCAAAAACGGCTGCACCGCTCGAAGACAACGAACTGACAACGATTTCCGTCCGCGGCGCCCGCGAACACAACCTGAAAAGCATCAACGTAGATATTCCACGCGACAAGCTCGTCGTCATCACCGGTCTATCAGGCTCAGGCAAATCGAGTCTCGCTTTCGATACGCTTTACGCCGAAGGTCAGCGCCGCTATATCGAATGCCTTTCGTCCTATGCCCGTCAATTTCTCGGTATGATGAAAAAGCCGGAAGTCGATAGAATCGAAGGGCTTTCTCCGGCGATTTCGATTGAGCAGAAGTCGATTTCGCATAACCCGCGCTCGACGGTCGGCACTGTAACCGAAATTTACGATTATTTGAGGCTGCTTTTCGCCAAAATCGGAGTCCAATACTGCGTCGATTGTCATATTCCGGTCGAACAAAAATCGCTCGACCAAATCGTCGAAGACATCTTCGAGCGTTTCGCCGGAAAACGCCTGATGCTACTCGCTCCGTTAATTCGCGGCAGAAAAGGACACTACCGCGAGCTTTTCGACAGCCTCATCAAACAAGGCTTTACCAAAGTCCGTATCGACGGAAAATTGACTCCGCTCGAACCTGAGATGCAGGTCAGCCGCTACGCTACGCATAATATCGAACTGCTTGTCGATAGGTTTGTGCCATCGCAGCAGCAGGAGCATCGGATAGTCGAATCACTCGAATTGGCACTGCAAAAAGCCGACGGCTCAATTATCATTCTATCCGAAAACGAAAACGGTGAATATGCCGAAACACTCTACAGCACCGAGTATTCGTGTCCCTCGTGCGGCAAGTCCTACCAAACGCTTGCGCCGAACTCATTTTCGTTCAATTCGCCTTATGGCGCATGCAAAACCTGCGACGGACTCGGCGAAAAGAAGGATTTCCATTATAACGTCATCGTTCCCGACAAATCAATATCAATCAACAACGGCGGTATCGCTCCGCTCGGCAAGCCGCGCTCGTCTTGGCTTTGGGAACAAATCAAAGCCTACCTTGATTTTCACAAGCTCGATGCCGACGTTCCAATCAAGGACTTGCCCGAAGACTTGTTCGAAAACTTGATTTGGGGACACGAGCCAGAAATCATACCTGTAACATACAAGTTTTCCGGCGGTAAAAATGTAACATACCAACAGAAATTCGCAGGTCTGGTGCCGACTTTGAAGCACCAATACGATAACTCTACATCGAATTCTGTACGAAGTACTGTCGAAGAGTTCATGTCGGTCGAAACCTGTCCGGATTGCCACGGCGGCAGATTGAAACAGGAAAGCCTTGCCGTTTTTATCAACGGCAGCAACATCGACGATTTCGTCCGCCTGGATATCGCCCAAGCCCGCGAACGGTTCGCCGAGCTTGAGCAAAGACTCGGCGCTAGGCAGCTTACTATTGCCAATTTGATTATAAAGGAAATTCGCGCCCGACTCAATTTTCTTGTCGATGTCGGTTTATCTTACCTAACGCTCAACCGCTCAATACGCACACTTTCCGGCGGTGAATCGCAGCGCATCCGGCTTGCGGCCCAAATCGGAACGGAACTCGTCGGCATAATGTACGTCCTCGACGAACCGAGCATTGGACTTCACCAGCACGACAATGATAAGTTGATTGCTTCGCTCAAACGGCTTCGCGATTTGGGAAATACCGTCATTGTTGTCGAACATGACAAAGCAATGATGCTCGAATCCGACCACATCATCGATTTGGGACCCGGCGCTGGCATAAACGGCGGTGAAGTTATTGTTTCGGTTCAAAGTGATTCATTCAAGAAGTTAAGCAAATCTGAGCTAAAGAATTCCCTTACTTTTCAATATCTTAACAACATTAAGCAAATCGACACTCCCAAAGAGCGACGACAAGGTAACGGCAAACGAATTATTCTCGAAGGCGCCACTGGTAACAACTTGAAGAATGTAACGCTCGAAATACCGCTCGGATTATCGATTTGCATTACCGGCAAAAGCGGCTCCGGCAAATCCTCGCTCATCAATGACACTCTTTACCCGATTTTGTCGAACAAGTTCTATCGCTCAACCCAAATTCCTTTGCCGTATAAATCAATTTCGGGTTTGGAATATATAGATAAAGTAATTGAAATCGACCAATCGCCGATTGGCCGCACTCCGCGCTCGAATCCGGTAACTTATACAGGTATTTTTACGCAAATCCGAGATTTTTACGCGATGCTGCCCGAATCTCGCGTTCGCGGCTATAAATCCGGTCGCTTTTCGTTCAACGTCAAAGGCGGCCGCTGCGAAGAATGCGAAGGCGCAGGCATTAAGAAAATAGAAATGAACTTTTTGCCCGAAGTTTACGTAACTTGCGACGAATGCAACGGTAAGCGATATAACAAAGAAACACTGTCGGTGCTTTACAAAGGTAAATCCATTGCCGATGTGCTGGCAATGACAGTCGAGGAAGCGGTCTCGTTTTTCAACGAGATACCTCGCATCAAATCGAAACTGCAAACCCTCAACGAAGTCGGATTGTCCTATATCACGCTCGGCCAGCAGGCGCCGACGCTTTCCGGCGGCGAAGCACAACGCGTAAAACTTGCCGCCGAACTTTCGAAAATGGCTACCGGCAAGACTCTTTACCTGCTCGACGAGCCAACAACAGGTTTGCATTTCGAAGATATTCGAATTTTGCTTAAATTGCTGGATAAACTCGTTGAAAAAGGTAATACCGTTATAATTATAGAGCATAACCTCGACGTAATCAAATGCGCCGATTGGGTTATCGACTTGGGACCCGAAGGCGGCGCTGCAGGAGGCGAAATCATTGCCGTCGGCACGCCGGAAGACGTGGCTAAGAACAAGAAAAGCTACACAGGCAGGTACTTGAAGAAGGAGTTATAAGATATTAAGTTATAAGTTACTTAAGATATTTTATTAATCAATTTAAACATTTAAATTATATATATACTTCATTTATTAAAGTTCTTAAAGAACTGAAATCATCGTTCTGAAAAAAATTATATAAATCACACTTCAGACAAGTTATGAAAGAAATAATTCAGGCAAAATTCACTGTCAGAGGCTATGTTCAAGGCGTAGGCTACCGCTATTTCGCTTACAGAAAAGCGGATGCGCTTGGACTGACCGGATTTGCCAAAAACGAGTATGACGGCTCGGTTACAGTCGTTGCCGAAGGCGAGGAACAACTTATCGAAACTTTTCGCCAATACTTGCTTCAAGGTCCAATGCGCAGCCATGTCGAAAGCGTAACCGTTGAGCGTCAAGCCGCTTCCGGCTCATACGAAGGTTTTATTATTCGCTGAGTAATCGCCTAATAATTCTGAATACATGTGCAATTAGTTAAAATAAATATAGAAACTGAAGTCGTTTTTCCGTCAAAATTGAGGGAAATGTTTTCGCTTTGTATTTTGATTTTTGCGTTCTCATTTTTCAGCGCCTTTCCCATTTTCCCTCAATCCGTTCAAAATTATGGAAACAACTTCAGAAGATGCTTTTCAAGTCAAAATTACAACCACGTTGACCCAAAACAATGGCAATTAATCGATACTATACCCAATTATGAATCTTGGCGGCCTAAAGTGGCTCTGGTTTTAAGCGGCGGCGGAGCGCGCGGGCTGGCGCAGGTAGGCACACTCGAAGTATTGACTGGAAACGGCATTCCGATTGACTATATCGTCGGAACAAGTATAGGCGCAATTATCGGTGGACTTTACGCAGTCGGATACACTCCGAATCAGCTCGATTCGATTATAAAATCACAGAATTGGGATGAAATTCTTTCGGCGAAAAGCGACATAAGACGTCGTTACCAATTTCTTGAACAGAAAGAAGTTAGCGACCGCAGCATTTTTACTTTGCGTTTTAAAAATTTCGAGCCGCAATTGCCAGAGGCTCTTTCGGTTGGAAACAGCTTGTATGAATTTTTGCAGAAGCTTGTTTGGCACGGTATATACCAATACAATGAAGACTTCAACTGCCTGAAAGCACCTTTCCGTGCAGTTGCAACAGATTTGGCAAGCGGCAAGACAGTTACGCTAAAAAACGGCGACTTGGTTTCGTCGATTAGAGCAAGTTCGGCAGTGCCGCTCAAGTTTTCGCCTGTTCGAATTGACTCGATGATATTGGTTGACGGCGGATTGATGGCGAATACACCGGTTAATATCGCCCGCGATTTTAACGCTGATTTGGTTCTGTTGGTCAACACAGAATCTCCGTTGCTGGAGCCATCGGAGATTGACGACCCGCTTAGCATTGCCGACCAAGTAATTTCTGTATCAATGATGTATTTCAGTAAGTTATCGTCTTCTAAAGCAGATATAACCATTAAGCCGAATTTGACACAGAAAAACGATGATTTTTCAAACCTCGATTCACTTATTAACATCGGCAAATCTGCCGCAAAAGCAAAAGTAGCATATATTAAACAATACTTGGACATCAAAGCCGATTCTATATTTAAACTTAAACTTGGAGCAATTATTAGCCCTAAAACAGTTGAAGCGGAAAATTTCAGTTTGAGTTTTCTTGGTTTCGAGCCGGCCGATTCCATATCGTTATCATTATATTATTCAAGAATATATTCAACGGAACAATGGCAGCGTTTTTTAAAGGAATTATCTGAACTGTCTTCGAGTGGAAAATATTCTCATTTAATGATTTTCAAACGCCGCGATGGAAGCGATTATCAAATATCAGCCAATGCATATCCTGTGTTAAATAGCATATTAATAGAAGGTTTGCCAGATTCAATTTCAAGGGAAATCACTCAAAATTTGGAACTTAAACATACAGCCAAACATATTACCCCTTCCTTAGTTGAAACAATTGCCGAAGAAGCTCTGTTCTTCTTGCGTTTGAAAGGAAATTCTCTGGCTATGATACAGCGAATTGATTTCGATTATTCAAGAAATAGACTCATTCTCGATATTGATGAAAGCAGAATTAACCGCCTCGAATTTTGCGGCAACGAATCAATCGGCAAGGGATTGATTCAACGCGACGTTACTTTTTCTGAAAACCAAGCGGTAAACGTATCTCAATTAATGCAAACATGGGAAAATCTGCAGGGCACAGGCTATTTTTCAAGCGTTAATATGCACATCAATCGAAATTCCGAAGGGAAAGGCATAAACGTAAAAATCAGCCTTGCCGAGCGCGGCATGCAACAACTTAGTTTCGGCGGTAGGGTCGATAATGAGCGTTATGCACAGGTAGGCGTTGATTTTATTCAAGAAAATTTAATTGGATTCGGCGAACGGTTTTCATTCAATATCGGCGGCGGTTCAAGGGATTTTCGCACTTCTGTCGGATTCGAAGAGCCCCGATTCATAAGAACATTTCTTACTTTAAACTCGGAAATTTACTATAATTCAAGAAATGTATTCTTGTATAAAAGGAATGAAAACACCTCGGTATTCAGAAACGTTCAACAAAGATATGGTGAAAACATAGAAGAACGCTTCGGCGTTAGAGGCTCGCTTGGGATATTGATTGAAAAAAGCGCAAGACTTGCCGTTGAGCTCCGCAGCGAAAGGCAGAGGACTTACACCGCCGATTCAAGCATTAAACCGCCATGGTATACAATCAACACCATAAAAATCGGCGGTATTTTCGACAGCCGCGACCGAAGCGATTTTCCGCGCGATGGACGCTTAATGAAAATATCCATCGAAACTTCTCTGTTGCAAGACCCATCCATAGTAGGTTTTTCTAAAGCGGAATATTTTCATTCTATCTATTATACTTATGGTTCCAGCACTATCAACACCAAAGCATATTTTGGATTTGCCGACGCTACCTTGCCCCAACAAGAGTTCTTCTCTTTAGGCGGAGCCGATAGCTTCTACGGTATGCGCCAAGACGAATCGCGTGGTAGTCAAGTTATGTGCCTTTCCCTCGAATACAGGCTAAAAGCTCCTTTTAAGTTACTTTTCGACACTTATTTCAGCCTTCGTTACGACCTTGGCTCGATTTGGGGGCTGCCGGATGCCATCAGGTTCAACGACTTGAAGCACGGCGCCGGCTTTTGCGTAGCTTTGGACACGCCGCTCGGTCCGGCGAAAATCAATGCAGGCAAAAGTTTTTATTTTCTGAAAAAACCTGCTGGGGTCGTTTGGGGTGATACTTTACTATATTTCAGTTTAGGTATGGATTTGTAAGTAGCGGTTGCCACTTTTCATGATTAAATAAAGTGAATTTAAAATGATGTGCATAATTTAATACATTTCAACTTTCTTTAATGAAGATATTTATTGTTTTAGAATAAAACATAAAGGAAAACGTTTTTATCCAAAATTTTCATAAACAAATAAGGAGTTTTCAATGAAAAAACCAACATTCGCAACTATCTTTTTTTTAATTTTATTTGGATATACCATGTCATTTGCTCAGCAATATGAAGTGTCCGACAAGACAATCGACCCCAAAGCAAAACATCCTCAATACATAATAACCGTAAAGGAGGAAGGCAAACTCTTAGGCACAATCAAGCTCGAACTCTATCCCGAGCTTGCGCCCAAACATTGCCATAATTTCGACAGCCTTGTGAAGGCTAAATTTTATGACGGCACAGCTTTCCATCGTGTTATCCCCGGATTTGTAATTCAAGGCGGCGACCCGAATTCCAAAGACAAGCCCAAAGAAACATGGGGAATGGGTGACCCAAGTTTAACACGCGTCCCAGCTGAATTCAGCAAGGTTCACCACGGTCGCGGCATGCTATCGGCTGCGCGCACACCAGACCCAAACAGCGCTACCACTCAATTTTTCATTTGCGTTGCCGATTGCAATTCGCTGGACGGCAAATATACCGTTTACGGCAAGGTTATCGAAGGCATGGATGTTGTCGATAAAATCGTTAATTCGCCACGTGATGCCAGAGACAATCCAAACAAGAAAATCACAATGGATATTAAAAAAGTTGAGTAATTACAAGTATATAAATGATGGACTCCAAAACAAAAGTGGAGTCCATCAACATTAACATTATTTTATGATTTAATATATTAGGATTTAATATATTAAAGTTAAGTTAAGTATTTTATAAGCTTAATGAAGAAGGAACATTATACTACACCTTGGCTTTTTTCAAGCATTTATTTATTTTAGTCAGCATTTCCTTTTTATTAATAGGTTTCGAGATATAATCATCGCATCCTATTTCCAGAATTTCACTTCTTTCCTCACTGAAAGCAAAAGCTGTCTGGGCTATAATGGGGATATCGGGTCTGATTCTTTTAATTTCTTTCGTCGCTTCGATGCCATCCATAACCGGCATACGAATATCCATTAATACCAAGTTAATATTATTATCGCTTCTAATAAGCTCAAGGGCTTGTTCGCCGTTACCAGCGCTAAGAAAACTATAAGAATTATCAGTTAATATCTTGCTTAGGTATTGAAGGCTCGGCACATCATCCTCAACAATTAAAATGATCTGATCGGAAAGATATTCTGGCGAAGGCTTAGG
>CAYLSY010000066.1:0-2413 GCA_964386275.1 uncultured Hyphomicrobiales bacterium | reverse complement strand
TTGTGCTTGCCGATGAATGAGTATCGATAGCAGTATCGCTTTGGGGGATATGTATATAATGGGGAGCCGAGTAAGGAATTGTAAAAAAGAAAGTTGTGCCTGAGTCAACAATCGATTCAATCCAAATCTCCCCGCCTAAAAGTTCGATTAATCCCTTGCATATTGCCAGCCCAAGTCCAGCTCCTTCGAAGCCCCTGTTTTGCGATGCGTCGATTTGAGTGAAGCGTTCGAATATTCTTTCGAGATGTTCTTCGTCGATACCAATCCCGGTATCTTTAACGGAAAAATGTATGTAATTGTCTTTAATTTCATAGGTGTAATGAATTGAACCTTTGGATGTAAATTTTATTGCATTATTTATTAAATTAACAAGGATTTGATTGAGTTTGGCTTCATCGGTATTAACGATGCAATGCTCATCATCCAAACCTGTTTGATATGTTAACGATAGTCCCTGTGCATTGACCATTGGCATGAAGAAGCTATGCAAATTGGCAAATAATTCGTTTATCGAGAAGTTTTTTCTGAAGACTTCGAGTTGTCCGGTTTCAATTTTTGAAATGTCAAGTATGTTATTTACTATTTCAAGCAAGCGCTTGCCACTGTTGCGGATAATTCCTGTATACTCAATAATTTCTTCTCGGCTAATGTCTTCCTCAGCCAATAAATTAGAAAAGCCTATGATACCGTTGAGCGGAGTGCGGATTTCATGGGACATATTCTGCAGAAATGCTGTTTTCAAGCGGTCGCTTTCTTCAGCTTTTTTTATTGCCGTTTCCAAGTCGTAGTTAGTTTGTCTTAGTTTTTCGTTCAATATCATATATTGTTCGTATTGAGCTTCGAGAGTAGTATTTTGCTCCTGCAGCAGCAATTCCGCTTTTTTACGCTCGGTGATATTGTTAATTGTGCCGATAACGGCAATAATTGAGCCATCTTTGGCTTTTAGCGGTTGAATACACACTTCTGCCCAGATAACATCACCGCTTTTGCTGATATATCTTTTCTCGTAGCGCTGAAGTTCCGATTTGCCTGATGTTATCATGTTCATGTTATAGACAGTAATTTGATAATCATCAGGATGGGTTAAATCTTTTTGCGTAAGCACAGCCAACTCTTCCTCGGAATAGCCAAGCATTTGGGAATATAAGTCATTGAATTCAAAATATTTACCATCTGCAGCGCGAATTCCAATTGCTAATGCCTGATTTCTAAATAATGTCCTGTATTTTTCTTCGCTTGCTCGAATATCATCTTCGGTTTTTCTTCTTAAAGTAATATCGTTCGAAAAAGCGACAATTCTATGTTCTTTCCCAAATTTCATCAAACGCAATGTTACTTCCACCCAAAACTTCTCGCCGTTTTTTTTCTTTGCCTTCCATTGGAATGTATTTGTGCCAGTTTCTATAACTGGCTTTATTATTTTAAGACCCAGTGTCCAGTCGAATCCATCTTCAACAACGCTTAGTTCGATTATTTTCTTGCCAATTAACTCGCTTTTATCTTCGTAACCGAATACTTTCAGCATAGTATCGTTAACATCAAGAATCCTGCTTGTTACCGCATTGTGTATGGAAATTGCCTCGCTCGAGTTATCAAAAATCCTGCGGTAATATTCTTCTTTTTCGATTAGCGCCTCTTCTGCTTTTTTTCTACCAATGGCGTTCGAAGCAACTCCCGCAAAAGCCGATATTTCATCTTTATCCGGAGGTTTTTGGTGTTTGTCTCCCATTATAACCATTGTGCCGTATAGCCGGTTTTGATACATCAGAGCAACGGCGACAAACCATCCGATTGAAAATATTTTTTCAATAGCTTTGCCGATAACATCCGGTATAGCGCCAAAAGTCAATTCATGCACAGATTTAATATATCCGACTCCGCTTGTTGTGATAATTTCGTATTGATCGGCAGACACAGGTGTCCGGAATTTCAATATATTTTTTCCAACTAATTTCCTAAACCTTGAATTATCAAGAATAGAAAAGCTGGAAAATTCGACTACCAAATCTGACGCTTTTTCATCATAACTTGTTATCCATGCGCCTTTGACATTGAAGAATTCTTTTAGCTTTTCTACAATAAACGGAAAAATTTCCTGATATGGCATAATAGCCAAATCGCTCGAAAATTTATTCAATTTCAGTAATAACTTCTTGTGTTCATTATAATCATAATCGTATTTTGATTGGAAATCGGATTGTTCCTTTAAAAGAGCTTTTAAATATTGATTCTCTCTTTTTACTTTCTCCAATTCCAGCATCAATTCTTCATTGTATTTATCTTCGCTTTTCATAGAATTATATATTCATTTAAAATTAATTTAGCAAGTTATATATCAAAATGCTTTTCGCTTGCCGTTTCATCGAACTATCGAAAATACACATCCATTTTTTTTCAGATGTATTCTTCTCTG
>CAYLSY010000065.1:0-10075 GCA_964386275.1 uncultured Hyphomicrobiales bacterium | reverse complement strand
AAATAATTATTTAAAGTTATGGCTAAAGAACCGCTTAGCTTATTAGTAGCAGCTGGTGGCACAGGAGGACATCTTTTTCCTGCAATTGCTGTGCTGGAGCAGCTTTCAGAGTTACTTGACGGAAAAATGAAAGTATGCTTTGTTGGCAATCCGTCAAAAATTGAGGCTCGAGTTGTGCCAACGCTTGGTTATGAATTTGTTCCGCTGCCGATAACCGGCTTCAGCGGCATATTTTCGTTGCAAACTCTGAAATTGCCCTTTTTAATTCAGAAATCCGTATCTATTTGTAAGAAAATAATTAAACGAAACGCTGTCGATTTAATTTTATGCACCGGTGCATATTTAAGTTATCCCGCAGGGGTAGCAGCAAAAAAAACGCGCAAGCCATTGATGCTGATGGAATCAAACGTTTCGCCCGGCAAGTCAATCAGCATGCTATCCCGAAAAGCAGACGCAATCGTTACTTCTTTTGAAGAATCAAAAGCCCATTTCCCTCAGGAATTGCGCAACCGAATTCATTGCTTCGGAAACCCAGTTCGCAGCGGGTTCAGCGCCATGCCGATAAGAGCAGCCGCAGCTGCCGAATTCGGTTTAAAAGACAATAAGAAAACTTTGCTCGTTTTCGGTGGAAGCCTCGGAGCGAAATCAATTAACAATGGAGTAATGAATATAGTTGAATCGCTCATCCAGCATGACTATCAACTAATTTGGCAAACCGGCGAGAAATTCGATATGGACATGGTCGACTCGAGAATCCGTGAGCATAAATCGGTTAAGATTTTGAAATTTATCGATAATATGCCGGCGGCTTATGCTGCAGCGGATTTGGTCGTATCCCGCTCCGGCGCAACGACAGTTGCCGAATTATGCGCGGCGGCAAAACCTTCGATATTAGTTCCACTTCAAACTGCATCGAACAACGAACAGGAAGAAAATGCTTATGCCCTGCTCGACGCAGGAGCGGCAATAATAATCAACGACGATGCCTTGGAAGACGATTTGCAGCGTGTAATTTTCGAATTATTCGCCGATAATGAGAGTTTGAAGAAAATGTCCCACAGCGCAGCCACACTAGCAAAGCCGGATGCCGCGAAGAAAGCTGCGGAATTAGCTATAATATTAGCAAATAAGTCTTTATAATAGATAAATTTATGGTGTCGCCATGAATAAACATCAACAAAAACAAAGCTCTGACAACATATTCGTAAAACGCATCGATTTTTATTGGCAATTCACGAGCATTTATGCTGTAGTGCTTTTGGCTTATTTATTAATACGAGGCGCGACAAGCGACGATGCGTTTTCTTCGACATTGCTGCTAAAAGACCCGATGTCGATAATGCTTGCCGTTTTTACCCTTGCAGCCGCAATTGGAATGATTGTAGGCATTTACAAAAAGCATACAATTATTATCGGCAAGGATTTCATTATTTTTCGCACTCGATTTCGCGAAAAGAAATACCAGCGCGATGATATGGTTTCAATTTCCTTCAGCCGAAAAAAAATCACTCGTTTTCCAACTGCCCATAAACTTGTAAAAATAAGGCTCAAAGAGAGAAATCGGATAATCAGAATTCGACCATCTTCGTTTTGGAACGAAAAACAATTGATGGATAGCATATTCGAGTTAAAACATAGGCTGAACCTATGATTAGAATTAATAATAATTTTTCTTTTTCGGTGTTAGTTCTGTTGTTTGCATTTTTCCTGCTTTCGACAGTATTTTCTTATTCGGATAACGCATTATCTTCCCGAAAACTGACAACAGCTCAAGTTTTTGATTCGTTGTCGGTTAATGCTTTTAATTTGCTTCTAAAACAAGTTCCGGTTGATTCGAACTCTCAATTGAATTTTAAAATTTCAGAGCATCCTTCTGCTATTCGCTTTCAAAACGTGTTTCTGAGCGAATTTCAATCAATGGGTATTACAATTGGCAAGGAAAATAGCTTTAAAGCCGGTTTGAGTATGTTTATAAAAGAATTTTACATTGAATATTTATATAATGAATCGCAGGATTCGCTGAAAAGAAGAGCTGTTCTGGTTATTGGAGGGAATTTTACTTCAGCCGACAAACTCGAAAAATCTTTCAATGATATTCAATCAATTTTCGAAGATACAATAGCAACAAACGAGCTGAACAATATTGTTTCAAATGAATTCAAGTATGCGGAAAAACCATTGCCGGAGCGGAAAAACAGCTTTTTCGAAGAAGTGTTTGAGCCGGCTTTGGTCGTAGTTACGGCAATAATAACTACGGTTTTATTATTTACGATTAGGTCTAATTGAATCTATGCTTCAGGTAGTACAGCACATCAAATCAGGAGAAATAAGCGTAGCGGAGCTTCCTGCGCCTCTTTGCCCCGAGGGCGGCATACTCGTTCGCACCGCATTTTCATTAATAAGTTCCGGCACTGAGCGCACATCGGTCGAAAGCGCTCAAAGTTCACTGCTGGCGCGTGTTCGAAAGCAGCCCGAGCAAGTCAAACTGGTTTTGGATTTTATCAAAAAGGAAGGAATCGCTTCGACATTCAAGCGCGTGCAAAACAAACTGGATTCATACAAGTCCCTTGGATACAGCCTTTCAGGTGTCGTAGTCGAATCCGGTTGCGCCGAATTTTCAGCCGGCGACCGCGTGGCTTGCGCAGGTGCGGGTTTCGCTGTTCATGCCGAGTATGTGGCTGTGCCGAAGAACCTCGCAGTGCGCCTTCCTGATAATGTTACATTCGAAGACGCTGCGTATACGACATTGGCGTCAATAGCCCTGCAGGGCATACGCCAAGCCGATTTACGGCTCGGTGAATGCGCAGCGGTCATAGGTTTGGGACTAATTGGTCAATTAACCGTTCAAATGCTGAAGGCATCGGGCTGCAAAGTAATCGGTTTGGATTTGAACGAAAAATTATTCGATTTGGCAACGAAAAGTGGCTGCGATGCTTGTTTCCAATCTTCATCCGATTCAATTAAAAGCATAATTTCTGCTGCCGGCGGAATCGGTTGCGACGCTGTAATAATAACAGCCGGTACCGAATCCAACCAGCCGGTTGAGCTTGCAATGAAAATTGCCCGAAAGAAGGGAAAAGTGGTCGTGGTCGGCGCTGTCGGGATGAGCCTTCAACGTTCGCCGTTTTACGAAAAAGAAATTGATTTCCGAATTTCCTGCAGTTATGGACCCGGTCGCTACGACCCTGTTTATGAATTGCAGGGCTTGGATTATCCTGCTGCATATGTTCGTTGGACAGAAAACCGGAATATGCAGGCTTTTGTGCAGTTGCTTTCGCAAAAGAAAATTGATACTAAACTATTGTCAACTCACTGTTTCGACATTGCCGACGCACCAAGGGCATACGATTTGATTACCGGCAAGAGCGCTGAATTCTATATAGGCATTTTACTAAAATATCCAGAAAAAGCTGATTCAGACTATCAAAAGCGGATTATTCCCGTTAAAAACGCCACTTCAGCTAAACCGAAAACTAATCTAAAAATTGGTTTCATCGGCGCCGGAACATTCGCCCAGTCTTATTTGCTGCCGCCACTGCAGCAATCAGGCGCTACATTGGAGTCAGTATCAACATCAACTCCTGCAAACGCTATGTCCGCTGCCAAGCGTTTTGGTTTCAATAATTATTCCACTGGTTATAAGGAAGTTATTCTGCAAGATAGTGTCGATGTCCTGTTTTGCGCCACACGACACGATTTACATGCAAAAATTGTTATCGAATCCGTCAAAGCAGGCAAAGCCGTTTTCGTCGAAAAGCCGCTGGCAGTTACTTACGACGAGCTTTTGGAAATTGATAGCGCAGTAGCCGAAAATAGCGGTAGAGTGATGGTCGGCTTCAACCGCCGATTTTCGGATTCTTTCGGCGCTATCAAGGAATTTTTTACCCCGAGAACCGCTCCGATGCTTATTTCCTATAGAGTCAATGCTGGAAACCCTCCACGCGGACATTGGGTTTACGACGAATCGCAAGGCGGTGGACGTATTGTCGGCGAGGCATGCCATTTCATCGACTGCATGGTTTTTCTTACGGGTGAAATGCCGGTAAGTGTAGTCGCAGAGTGTATTTCGACCGATTCAGTTGATTACTTCGCTCAGGATAATGTCGTTATTACAATAAAATTCTCAAACGGCTCGGTAGGCTCGCTTCAATATTTTTCAAATGGCGATTCGACGCTGCCGAAGGAGTATTGCGAGGTTTTTTGCGAAGGCTCAAGCGCGGTTATGGACAATTTCCAATTAGTAAAACTGTTTAGAAACGGAAAAGTATCATTAAGAAAATTCGACGGGCGCAAAGGAATCAACGAAGAAGTCGCCAATACTATTAAAGCTATGAAGAGCGGCGCTTCGATGCCAATACCTTATAAAGAATTGCGTGCCGTTACTCTGGTTACCTTCGCAGCAAGGGAGTCTTTGCAGTCCGGTAAAAAAATATTTTTTGAATAGTGTCTATTCGGCGATTCTAAGCCCATAATAACAGTGTCCGGCTTCAATTCCGTCGAAGTCGGCTACTGATGGCAAATAGCCCCAGCGCTCGAAGCCGAATTTTTCGAGCAACCCAATGCTTGCGATATTTCTGTCGATTACTATAGCAAGCAAATTTTTATAGCCCAAGTTCCGGCAGATTTCTATTGCGCGCTCAAGCAAATTGCTGCCAATGCCGCGCTTAAGGAAATCGAAGCTTACATAATAACTGACTTCGACAGTGAAACGCAGCGCCATTCTACCTTTCCGGTAAGGGCTAACGCTAAGCCACCCGGCGATATTACCATCAATTTCACATACAAGCAATGGAAATTTATCTGCTTGATGCTCATCGAACCATTCCAGTTTTTCGCCAAGGGAAAACGTATCGGTATCGGCAGTCATAAAGCCCGCATTCACAGCTTGATTGTAAATTTCTACAATTGGCTGCAGGTCTTCTATTTTTGCATATCGAATAATCATTGAAGCTCTTAGAAATATCAGCAAAAATACGAAAAAAGCCCGTTGATTATTTCAACGGGCTTTTTGTTTGCGCGGGGCCGACGAGGATCGAACTCGCGGCCTCCAGTGTGACAGACTGGCGCTCTAACCATGCTGAGCTACGACCCCAAATTTTCAATTTATTTTTGCATTTGAGTGGACCCAAGGAGGATCGAACTCCTGACCTCTTGAATGCCATTCAAGCGCTCTCCCAGCTGAGCTATGGGCCCCCTGTTCGAAAGAAAAGGGAATACAAAATTACGACTTTTTTTTATTTCAGCAAAGAAAAAATTACTTTCGAACCATTTTTTTTATCTGCTTATGATAAACATATTCAAATACTGTATCACGCCGGCATTAATTCTAACAATATAACTGCCTTGCGCCAGTCCGGCTATTGAGCAAAAAATCCGATTATTGCCAACCGATAGAAGCACTATTTCTTTCTGAATCACTTCGCCGCTGTTTATTTCGATGATTTCGATATTAGCCGACGCTGCATTTTCGGAATCAAAACTCAGGACTACACCTTCGTTTGCAGGATTTGGATATATAATTAGCGGATTTTCCTTATCGAAATAAACAATTTGCTCTTCGACATCGGTTGTGTGGCTGAATGGATTCTTCCTTTGATATAGTTTATAATCCGATACACCACAGTAGAGTATTCCGTTGCCGGACGTGAAAATATCTAACACTTGATGTGTAATTGTATCGAGTCCATCGTTGAATTTCACCCATAAACTACCAGAATTTGTAGAATAATATATTCCTGTATATCCATAACAAAAAATAACGTTGTCTATTTCTTTAAAAGCCAATATCAAATCATATGAGTTAGGGCTGCTTTTTGATTTGTCTATCCCATTATTGATAAACACCCAAGAATTTCCATTATCCTTGCTTGCAATTACTCCATCAGGGCCGGCGCCGACAAATAAAATTCCATTATTAGACCTGTAAACTGAAAATGGCGATACCTCGTTGTTGATATAAATACTTGATTTTGGCAATGGTTTATTAGACCAAGTCGAGCCGTTATCGGTACTGTAAACCAGTCCGCTTGATTGAACCGCTAAAAAAATTTCATTAATGTCAACAAAATAATCTGTGATAGAGAAAAATGGACTTTCTCCATTTTTTATTGTATCCCAAGTCATACCATTGTCGTAACTGCAATAAATGTAATTTAAATACCGCCTTACACCAAAAATTGTTCCAGTATAATTCATTTTCAAGTAATCCATATAAATTGGACAAGGATAATATTGCCAAGTATCGCCCCTGTCAGGTGATATGGCAACACTATTGGCTCCGCGAATAAAGACTAATTCATCTTTTGCATTTTTTATTACATTACTTTTACAAGATATTTGTTCCAAGCCATCGGTCAATATTTGCCAAGTGTTTCCGCCGTCGGAGCTTCTATTTATCGTGCCTTCAATTGTCGAAGCTATTATTGTATCTTTGCCAAATCCGACAAAAGAATTGGGTCTTTGCAATGAAGTAAAATTCAGATTCTCTTTCCACAGTTCGGCAGTATCGACATGCACGTATCTATAGACCAGTTCTGAATTGGCAAACCCGCTCTTTGTCGCTTGGAACCACACTTTATACAAGCCCTGCCATACATTAACTGAAATAGGAACAATACAACTTGCAATTCCAACCGTATCAGTTACCGTAAAAAGCGGTGCGCCTAAAAAGTCAGAGCCAAACATGACTTCAGCATTTTCGAGCGGTTCGTCCTTGTAATTTTTAATAATTACATTATAAAGCAATCCGCCACCATTAAATGTTGATTGGTGGTAAACTGGAGCAACATCAATCGAAAGATAATCCAATGCGGGTTCGATAGGGTTAAGCATTCGAAAAATCATACCGTTGGCGCATCCGACGTAGATATATCCCTCAAAATCTATATTGATTCTTAAGAAATTTGTCGATTGAATATCGCTTTTAATCGAAATCCAGTGAAAACCATTGTCTGTTGTGAAGTAAATATCATCTTGAGCCAGCGCAATTTGTTTGTTGGCTGTTGCCCAAATGAAATCTGTCGCATTTTTACCGGATATTTCATAGCAATAAGGATTCCATGTAAAACCTCGGTCGAGACTTCGATAAAGTCCTTCGTTTGTGCAAGCGCAAATAATTCCACTGCTATTTGTTACCAAACGGCTTACATTAAATGAAACAAAACCGGAGTTGTTTACCTGCCACGACTGTCCATTATCCGATGACCTCGATACTCCGCCGTTGCTCGAGGAATAAAATATGTTTCCCATATTGTCGATAACCATATCCGTAAAATCAGTGCCGGAGCATTTTGTAAGCGTTTTGACAAATTCCCAATTAGTATTTATTTCTGTGATTAAGCCCTCGCTATTTGCGATATATAGATTTCCATTACTGGCTTCTTTAATCGAGACGACTTTTTTATCCTGATAAGAAAAATAGCCGATTGACTCCCATTTTTTGCCGTAATCATTACTATGAAGAACTTTTCCGTTGCTGAAGCCCAATATAATTTCCCCATTGGTGTGATTACAAAAACAAGTTGGAGTATATATATTATTTATCAAGACACGTTCCCATTCATTACCCTTGTTGGTTGTTGAATAAACGTGTTCATCAATCGCCCCGAAAAGAACTTCACCGTTGCTGATTGTTGAAATAAATGAAATACAATGGTTTATCTCCAAACCAATAGCTGTTTGCCGCCAATAAAATTCGGTTGATAATAAATTAAATATGGAAATGAAAAAAAACAATGCTGAAAAAGTAAGAAAACACCTCATAACACATCTCCCCACAAATTACAATAGAAAGTAATGACTGAATTGAGTAATAATAACACTTGAAAAGAAGAAAAGTTACGCTTTGGGCTTTTTGAATGCAGCCAGAGCTATTCCAAAATTAATTAGAATAAATCCGGACCAAACAAGCAAAACAAAAGGCTTTTTCTCGACATGCAATGTTAAAGCCTGAGTATTGTCAATTTCATCGCAACTTCTTTTGAATGAAATTGTTACCGAGAAACCTGATTTAACGTTTTCGTCCGGCATGAAACCTGTAAAACCGGCAATATACCCAGTTGGAAGAAATGTCCATTGAGGGTCGCAAGTAAGGCTTCTAATATCTATAACAGCAAAAAGCGTGTCAATACTTATTATCGCGCCGGAGGCATTATCGATGGTTTCGATGATTGCGCCCAATTCCATACGGTTTTCGTTCGAAGCATGCATCATTTGCGAATTATCGAATCCAACCAAGGTAACGGACTTCGAGCTGTCAATCGGTACAGGTTTGCTTACTCCGCTATTTAGATTAATTTTTTCGCCGCCATCGTTGGTTAATGCGTTGAAAGTAATGTATAAGTCATTTGTCAGCGAGGATTTAATGAGTGGAACAGCATAGAGTTCGCTCCAATCGTTAAACGAACTTAAAAATGTTACAATATTGGAAGTATCGCTTTCCGAGCCGATTTTGAGCTTATGGATATATATTTCCTTGTGTTTGTCGGTTGTGTCGCCTATAACAGAACCGGTATATGTAAAATCATAGCCCAGCGCTTGTTTCGTGGTATTTTGAGGCAGGTTGATTACCGAATCAACTGAATAAAAACCAGTTCCGGCAATTCCGAATAACAGCAATGCAATTCCAGCATGTGAAATGGCGCCGCCATGGCTGGCTATATCCTTTTTCCTCTTTCTGATTATTGTTTCAATTGCAACGTTCAGCGTTAGCGCCGAAATAAAAATTATGAATAGAGATTTTGTATTGTTTGCGCCGAGAAAATAAGCAACTGTTGTAAAAATGGTTGCTTTAAGCAGTGATAGCAGCAATTTTTTTAAGAATCTACCGAAGTCCGTTTCCTTCCATCTAAAGTAGTATGCCGCTGCATTCAAGAGCAGCATAATAAACACTATAGGTAAACTCCAATCATTATAGAATTTTGTTTCAATTTTGAACTCATCACCTGCTGCTGCGCTCGAAAAGAGTGGAACGATAGTCCCGAGCATAGTAATTGCAGCAAGAAAAAGTGTTGCTATTGCGCCGAGTAAAAGCAAAAATGTCCGAGAATCTGGTTTTATAGCCAAGTTTGAGACATATGTCTTTTTGATACTATGTCGAACAAAAAAAATGATACCAATAAATAGAAAAGTGGCAAAAAAAGATGCAAGAATGTAAAAATTCGCTCCAGCAGTTTCGTTGAAAGAATGCACCGACACTTTGGATAATACGCCGCTACGTGCAAGAAAGGTTGCTGCTAAGACAAGCAAGAAGCTGATAACGGCTAAAAAGTAATTTGTTTTCCCAAGCGAAGAAGTGCGTTTTTCAGCTATGATTGTATGGAGTAATGCAACAGCCGCCAGCCATGGCAGCAGCGAGGAGTTTTCAACCGGGTCCCAGCCCCAGAAACCGCCCCAGCCAAGCGTTTCATATGCCCAAAATCCACCGAGCGCAATACCTATACCTAAAACAGCCGATGCCGCCAATGTCCACTTTTGGAGTATTAGTAGATAAGAATCCTTGTATTCTTTTCCGAAACCCGCTGCCGTAATAGCAAAGACAATGCTCAACATAGCATATCCGGCAAACAACACCGGAGGATGAATAGCCATCCAAAAGTTTTCAAGCACCGGATTCAACGAGCGTCCATCCTTTGGAATCATGCCTTCTGCAGCGTTAGGAAATGCTTCCCAAACATATATAAATGGATTCTTGAATATAAGTAGAATGCCGATAAATACAAGCATCAAAGAAATTAGCGCCATCGAACTTCTTTCAATTCCAAGCTTTTTCGATTGAGAGCGAAATACTAATGCTACGGCGGCAATGAATATTGCCCATAGCAAATAAGAACCTTCCTGACCAGCAAAAAAAGATGATACCAACAAATAAAATGGCATGTCGAGCGAGCTATTGTTGTAAACATATGCGAAGGAAAAATTATGATTCAGTATCGCCGTCATTAGCATTGCACCGGCTAGGGCAACAAAGAAAAACAAGGCGAAATATAATATATCGCCTATTTTTTTTAATATGGGTTTTTCTTTCGTAAATGCAGCCAAAGCATTAACCACTACAGATGCAATAGCTGTGCCGGCA
>CAYLSY010000064.1:0-10280 GCA_964386275.1 uncultured Hyphomicrobiales bacterium | reverse complement strand
CAGTTTGGAATTAAATTTATACTTTGTATAATCTCATTTTATATTAATTATTTTGCAAGGAATGATTTATGGGTATATTTAGCAGGATTTCCGATATTGTCAAGGCGAATATTAACGATATGCTCGACAAAGCGGAAGACCCCGAAAAAATGCTAAAGCAGATGATAATAGAGATGGAAGAATCGGTAAACAAAACTACTTTAGCAGTCGCTCAAGCAATTGCAAACGAAAAACAACTCGAAAAGAAAATAGAACGAGCCCGCTCGGAATCTCAATCATGGGAACAAAAGGCTATGCAGGCGCTTACCGCAGGACGCGAAGACCTTGCCCGCGCCGCATTAGAGAAAAAATCCATCCAAGAACGCAACCTTAACGATTTAAATCCTTTATATTCAACGGCAAAGTCAACTTCGGACAAGATGCGGGTTCAACTCAACTCGCTCAAAGCAAAGCTCGACGAAGCACGTATGCGCCAAAGCACATTGATAGCCCGTGCTCAAGCCGCAAAAGCCCAAAAGCAAATCGCTCAAGCGTTCAGCGGGGTTGGCGGAGACGCTTTCAGCAAGTTCGATAAATACGAATCGAAAATCGAACAACTCGAGGCAGAAGCAGAAGCACACGAACTGCTCGCCGGCGAAGATACAAAATTGGAGGATGAATTTAAAAAGCTTGAAACCGGTGGCGCAGTCGATTCGGAACTGCTTGCGCTGAAGCAAAAAATGGGATTACTGCCGGAATAGTGTTTACTATACAACTATTATAATCCTTTTTTTTCATTCGGGTATATTTTTCTAATTTATTGGTCGTAAAAAAAAGGTGGCGTTTGCCACTTTTCAAGCGTAAACAATTTGATTTAAAGAAAGATATGTATAATAAAATTATTTCGTTCTTCTTTAAAATAGAAATTAAAATCGAATAGGAGTTTTTTTATGTTAAACGATAAATCATTGATGAAAGAGCATATTGGATTTTTCGATACGCCGCCAGAACTCATCAGCACAACCATAGCAAAAGTAACAGCAATTCTTCTTGAGTATTATCCTGACCATTTGGTTTTCGGCAACGGCTCATTTGCAATCACAAAAGGTTCTTCGCAAATCGTAATCCTCGTCAGACCATTTACCAGCGAAGAGACATGCGTCGAGTGCATTGCCCATGTGGTTTCAGGCGCAAAAATCACTGAGGATTTGATGCGGTTTCTGCTTAGAAAAAATGCTGAACTGCATTTTGGCGCATTCGGCATATTATTCGACGATACCATCACTTTTTCGCATTCAATAACCGGAACAAATCTTGACGCAAACGAATTGGTAACAACTTTGCAATCCGTAGCTGTAATCTCGGATTATTACGACGATAAAATTGTTGAACTCGCCGGCGGCAAAAGGGCAATTGATATTGCCGAAGAATTGTAATTTTTTATAATATGAAATTAATATTACAACTTTAACATGTAATTACAGCCATTACTTACTGTTAATCAACATCTGTATTATAGATTGGAATTATTATGAGTATTTTAGTCAACAAGAAAACAAAAGTCATTGTTCAGGGAATAACCGGCTCTGAAGGCACTTTCCACACAGCTGCAATGCTTGATTACGGCACATCTGTTGTCGGCGGAATATCTCCCGGCAAGGGCGGCACGCTATATTCAGGCAAAGGAGAAGTTAATTTCAAAAAGCCAGTTTTGGTTTTCAACACGGTGAAAGAAGCCGTTGAAGCCAAAAAGCCGGATACTTCAATCATTTTTGTGCCACCGCCTTTTGCGGCTGACGCAATACTCGAATCAATCGAAGCTGGTATCAAGCTTATCGTCTGCATTACCGAAGGCGTGCCAGTCGAAGACATGATAAAAGTGAAGGAGGTGTTGAACGGTTCAGAATCGCGTTTGATTGGACCGAATTGTCCGGGCATCATCACACCAGGCGAATGTAAAATCGGTATTATGCCAGCATTTATTCATACTCCCGGCAACGTCGGAGTTATATCCCGCAGCGGAACACTGACATACGAAGCAGTTAAGCAACTCTCTGATATCGAAATAGGCCAATCAACCTGCATCGGCATCGGCGGCGACCCGATTATCGGCACTCAATTTATCGATGCCGTGAAATTATTTAACGAAGACCCAATGACAGATATTATCTTGATGATTGGCGAAATCGGAGGCACAGCTGAAGAAACCGCTGCCGATTATATCAAGAAAAATGTTAAAAAGCCTGTCGTTAGCTTCATCGCCGGTCGGACAGCACCTCCGGGACGTCGAATGGGACATGCAGGCGCAATCATTGCCGGCGGCAAGGGTACTGCTCAGGAGAAAATCGAAGCGCTGCTTGCTGCGGGCATTCATGTAGTGGAATCTCCCGCTCAAATCGGCGCCAAGGTTGCTGAAATACTGGCATATTACCCGATTAGGCACAAACGTGGCAAACGCAGTTCAGCAAGAGCTTTAAAACCGACTGCCAAGCGTTACAGCACAATTAATATTGTACACACAAAGTAATTACTTCTTTATTTGATATAAAAAAATCCGGTTTTAAAATATTAATACCGGATTTTTTGTTTTATGCTTTTTGCTAACGGCTCATCAATTAGAGAATTTTTATTAAAACTCAGATTACGCTTTAGAAATAGTTAAATGTACTAAAAATGTCTGCCAATCAAGAAAATCCCCCTTCCCACTTTTGAAAAGGGGAAAAAGAAATTTCTTGATAAGTCATCTATAATTAAAAAATTAGATACAATGCGATTTGTCTATTGATTTTTTGGGTTTATACAATCTTTACTTCCGGTGTTAGCAAAATCCCGAACTTGGCTTTGACACTTTGTTGAATGTCATTTGCAAGACTAAAAATTTCATTGCCGCGGGCTTTACCGTAATTAACGAGTATCAACGAATGCCGCTCGAATACTCCTGCATCGTTTTTCCGAAAACCCTTCCAGCCGCAGCGCTCAATCAGCCATGCAGCGGATAGCTTGGCGCATCCATTGCTTGCAGGATAATACGGTATTTTTTCGTATTGAGCTTGCAATTCATTAAGTTTTGTTTGCTCTACGATGGGATTTTTGAAGAAACTACCGGCATTGCCCAATTCTTCGGGCGAAGGCAGCTTACATTGGCGCAAGTCCTGAACGGCTTTTAGAACATCTTCCGGCGCCGGTTCAGCGATGTTCCGCTCAGTTATTTTTCGATGGAGTTCTTTGTAAGTAAGATTTACAATAGGCGATTTGCTTAGCCTATAACGAACAGCAAGCACGATACAATTATCCTTAAGGGTATTCTTGAAAACGGAGTCGCGGTAACCGAAAGCGCATTCTTCCTTGCCTAATTCGATGATTATCCTTTTTTCCAAATCAAAGCATACAAGCGATTCGAAGAAATCCGATTGCTCCGAGCCGTATGCCCCGATATTCTGAACCGGCGCCGCTCCAACCGAACCGGGTATGAACGCTAAGTTTTCCAAGCCCCAAAAGCCGCTCGCATGGCAGTATTCCACAAAATCAGCCCATGAATGTCCGCCACGAGCCTCGACCAAAACTTTTTCAGTATCTTCTTCGAGTATCATTATTCCGTGCGAAATAAGATGGACGACAGTCCCTTCGAAGTCTTTTGTCAGCAATATGTTCGAGCCACCGCCCAAAATCAAGTATTCCCCGTCGAGTAAACCTGTTTCCGCCAATTCAATAATATCAGCCGAATTGCCTATTTCGGCATAATGCCTTGAATATGACTCAACTCCGAAAGTGTTGAGGTTCTTCAGATTGTAATTTTCCGTCAAGTATAGCATTTTAACGCATAAAAAATGATAAATTTGCGTTACAAATATAAGTATTTTATTGAATTTTTGATTTTGCTTGTTTTCAATACCCACGACACTATGACCGGTTTTAACATAAATACAACGCTTTACTATACTGCGTTACTTGATATAATTGAAGACATTGATTCGAGCTTGGAAAGGAAAGTTGTATTACTTGTCAAAATACTCCATTCGATTTTCAACGAAGAAGTAAAAACTGAAAATCAACGCTTTTCGACAAATTATGCAGCAATTATTTTTATTGCCGATAAATACAAATTTCCGAAGGAGTTACTATTTAAAATCAATTCTTTCGTCAGGTTTGCTCGAAACGGCAAAAAAAGGATTTCATCACAAAACACAGAACTAGTCTTTAATTACGGTGTTTATACCATTGCGAGATTATTAGCTTTTTTCGACGGAAAGCCTTATCCAGACATTATTGCAGATTATTTAATCAACATCGATTTAGCAGCATTTGACCAATTTGAACGGGTCAGCAAGTACGAAAAGCATGAAATGGCTCAGCTTATCGTAACCGGAAAACTTGTTGGTGCTTCGACTTCTAATTTAGAATATGCAGAACTGAAGTGTAGTTCCGAAGAATTAGGCGATGTCCGCCTAAGGCTTTACGATTTCTGGAAGCCGCTTGCACAAATTATTTGGATTGGTTGCTCGCTCAATGCCGTAAACTGCAGATTGAACCAGGCTAAATCAATCATATTGTATGCTGGCAGCGATTCTCTTATCGTGCTTGAGCCTGACCTTATAGTCGACGTTACCGAAATTGCTGAATGCTTCAACAACGGTTCGAAAAATCCGTATTACTATTTTTTTAAAAAATATTTGTTGCGGAAAACTTCAGGCGCAGCTGTTCTCGGAAATATCGTCAATTATTTGTTTGATGTTATTATTACGTCAGTACAAGAAAATGCAATTAGTAGGCAAGAGAATGAACAACAAAGTGATACTTCCCAAAATACCGATACAAAACTCAATTTCGCGACAGTATTCGACTCGGTATTAATGGTCAAACCACTGCAAATCATTGCATTGATGAACGAAAATGCTGGCGCTGTAGCAGAATTGCGCAGCTCGGCTTTCAGTCATTTCAATCGCCTTTTAGGTATAGCAAAAACTCTCGAAATGGATGAAGCATACATCGAACCGACGTTTATCTCGCCGTTATTCGGCATACAGGGACGACTGGACTTGTTGCTCGAATACCGCTCCGAGCCCAAAATTAAAAACTTAATTGAGTTGAAATCAGGTAAAGCGCCAAACCCAAACTATACATACCCCGACGATTCTGGCTTTTCTCTTCCAGTCGGAATGTGGAGTAATCACCTGGCTCAGGTAACTGCTTACAACCTGCTGCTGGACTCAGTTTATCGCGGACGCAGCGGTTATTCGGCAATTCTATATTCCGACGCAGAGTCTTCCCCGCTTCGAAATGCGCCTAACATTCAATATTATAAACGAGATATAATTGCCTTGCGCAATCAGATTATTGCTTTGGAGCGCGCTGTTGCCGAAGGATTTTCGACATTATACAACGAGCTATCGCCAAAGTCAAAATACACCTTCCCTTCGTACAACTCCGAAAGCCTTGCCTGCTTCAATGCCTGTTATAGCGGCGCAAAAGACGAATCGAGAGATTATTTCTGCGAAATGTCCGCATTTCTTCAGCGCGAAATTTATTCTGCTAAAATCGGCTCCGGAAACCACCATACCGGCTCGGGATATGGTTTTTCGAGTCTTTGGCGCGAAAGTCTCGAAGAAAAGGCGTATGCCGGAACTGCCCTCACTAATCTTCGCATCGATTTGGAAGGCTCGGATTTTAGCCATAATTATTTTCTACTATTTACTCAAGAGCCGCTCTCATTCGGCAATTTTCGCAAAGGCGATATTATTATTCTTCGCAAGCAAAACATCGAAGCAGAAGCGATTGATGATAAAATCTTACGCGGTGTAATAATTGATGTTACGAAAAATTCAATAAAAATAAGTCTGCGAAACAAAATGTTTCTGCCGGACAAGGATATCGCTGCATCGCTTTGGGCAGTAGAAGCCGATTACATGGAATCGACCGCCAAGGGACCATTTCAATCGCTTTACCGCTTTTTATCAAGTCCCACCGAAAAACAGGAATTGCTGCTCGGTATGAGTCAGCCTGTTTTTTCAAATATATTGCCTGAAACGCCGCTATATTTAAATACTTCGCAAGCGGAAGTCTTCAAGGCGGCTGTTAGCGCCGAGAATTACTACTTGATTCAAGGACCGCCGGGCACAGGCAAGACTTCGTATTTGCTCAAGGCATTGGTGGAACATTACTTCGTAAACACTAACGATAACATTCTATTGCTGACTTTTACCAATCGCGCCGCCGATGAAATTTGTTCAGCAATTTCAACAATCGCCGGCTGTTTCGATTATCTTCGACTCGGAGCGAAAGATACTTCTCCTTTTTCTGATAACATGATTTCGTATTTATCGGAAAAAATGAATATCGACGAGCTTTTCGAGCGTATTTCGAAAACCCGTGTTTTCGTTTCTACCGTTGCATCAGCGCTTTCGACGCCGGAATTGTTCGAAATCAAGCGGTTCTCAATTCTTATAGCTGATGAAGCCTCGCAAATACTCGAGCCGTGGCTAATCGGAATTATAGCTGACATTTGCAAATTCATTCTTATCGGCGACGAAAAACAATTGCCTGCAGTAGTTACCCAAAATGTAAACAAGCGCTCAATCAATTCCCAAACTCTTAGGCAAATTGGCATCACCGATTGTTCTATGTCTCTTTTCGAAAGGCTGCTTCGTCAATGCCGGCGAAATGGCTGGCAACAAGCCTTCGGAATGATTACGAAGCAAGCCAGAATGCATTCTGATATACAAATGCTTGCTAACTCCTTGTTTTACAACAATTGCCTCGAAACGCTTGAAGCGCATAATTGGCAAACTTCGAAAGAATCGCTTTTCGACATTGATTCAGGCAATCCTTTTCATATGGCTTTAGCGACGAAAAGAGTTCTTTTCGTCAATACTCCGAAGGAAAAAAGGACTCTTACCAATTCTGCTGAAGCTGCTGTTGCTGCCGATATTGGGGCATTTTTTCACGAGCGTCTCGGCGATAGTTTCAATCCGAAATCTATCGGAATAGTGGCGCCTTTCCGAGCGCAATGTTCTGAAATAGCCTTAAGGTTGCCATCAGACCTTAGTCGGCTCATAACTGTCGATACTATAGAGCGGTTTCAAGGTTCTGAGCGTGATGTGATAATAATTTCTTTTGCGGCCAACTCAGAAGTATCGCTGCAAAAAATCAGCTCCACCGTTGATTTGGACGGCATTGTGGTGGATAGGAAATTGAATGTTGCCATTACTCGCGCTAAAAAATATCTTATTATTATTGGTTGCGCTGAAATATTGGCACAATCATTGACATTAAATAGAATGCTTGAACTGATAAAATCACATGGGAGCTGGCTGCAAGCAAATGATTTTTTGAGCTATCTGAAAAATACAGTAAATATCAAAGTGGCGTTTGACCATTTTCAAGTGTAAACAATGCGAATTATTACAATATATTCATAATACAATTTTTAATCATTATTGAATATTTTTTCAGAGTTTAAGCGAAGAATCAACACTCGCAACGGTATCTGACTACATCGCCACACTATGTTTTGCGCTGAAAGACAATTTTTATAAGTTTATTAAAAATAACATTATAAGCAATGAATGTTCTAATGCTAAAAAAGAATCCGAATCAATATTCCTGCAATGTATATTTTGTTCGCGGCAATTGGAATGCCATTTCGGATGTCAATACACTAATAGATGTCGGAGTCGATAGTTTTATTCTTTCGGAAATCGAAACACTATCAACCGGCGTCGGCAAAAAACGAGTCGAGCAAGTGATTTTAACGCACGAGCATTTTGACCATACCAGCGGATTGAAGCACATTATCAAGGCTTACAACCCGCCGGTAATCGCTTTCAGCCATATTGACGGAGTTACTTCTCAAGCGAAAGACGGCATGGAAGTAAAAATTGGCGACCGAGAGGCTTTAATAATCCATACCCCCGGACATTCCAACGATTCAATATGCATATACTGCGAAGCCGAACATACCTTGTTTTCCGGTGATACTCCGCTGTTTATCAAATCTTCAGGCGGCACTTATTCGGCTCAATTCCTTGAAATAGTCGAGAGATTATCCAAATTGAAAATAAAGAATATCTATTCAGGACATGATGAACCGATTTTGGGTAACGCCGACCATATTATAAACGAATCATTGAAAAATATTAGAAAAAGCAAAATAATATAATTTCCGAATCATCCTTGGGTAAAAAAAAAAATTTTTGAAATGAAACTTGGATTCGCACAATTCTTCTCCAACTCAACCCTTTTAGATACAATTAATTATATGATAATTATTTGGGTTCGAATTCTATGTTAATTGCCAAACAATCATATTTTGAAAAAATTCACAAATAAATTTCAAAAATATTATTGAAAAATAAAGAAAATACTTGCAATCCTGAATTTTTTTTTATAATTTATTTTTTTAGGTAAAAACATAATGTTAATGTCATAACATTTATTGTTTGCGGAATAACAAAGTCATAAGGCAGAAATGAAAAAAACACCAATCAACACAGTACATCGCCTCGTAGTATATCGGAAGATACTCCAGGACTTGATTTACAAAGGCGAACGAAGAATCCTTTCCAAAGAGCTAGCCCAAATGGCTGCTTGCTCGGCTGAACAAGTAAGAAGCGATTTGATGTTTATCAAATACAACGGCAGACCTTATCATGGGTATAATATTCAAGAGTTGGAATTCAGCATCGGCAAGTACCTCGACAATCCGGCAGGAATTCGGGCTGCAATCATCGGATTCGGGCGTCTCGGCAGCTTGATATATGATTATTGCTGGTGGAATGTGCCGAATCTATCTACAGTATGCTGTTTCGATGTTGACGAATCAAAAATCAAAACCGACCCTCCAAGAGATAAGTTCTATCTGATGGACGATTTCGAGCGCGTTACAAAAATGGAAAATCTAAATATCGCTATTTTAACTGTTCCAAGTGAAATTGCGCAGAAAGTTGCCGACAGAATTGTATCCGCCGGTATTAATCTGATTATTAACTATACGACCACAAGGCTTGTGATGAAAGCCGATGTTCTGGTCGATGACTTGAATCTACTCGTATCGCTCGACAAGCTTTCATTTTTCTCAAAAAGATAATTTTCTGTCCATTCAAAAGACTGGCTATTTGCCTTTCTTTTGAATGAAGAAAAAAAAATGAAATAATATTTATTATGCACATGTTTCTTTTAATTCAAATTTTTACGCTTGAAAAGTGGCAAACGCCACCTTTTTTGTTATATTGCAAAGAAAAATTGAAATAACATATTTGTCATTGATTCAAGCGAATTAAACAAATACGGATGATAAGCTAATAATCCCAAATGATTTTAAGAATTCTTATTCTAAGCCGAAAGCGGCTCTGCCACCAATCAAAATATTAACGCTCATAGTCCAAAAGAGCATATCAATATCTTCAAATAAAAATATACAGGAGGCTCGAGATGTTCTCCCAAGACATTTCTCAACAAAAAAACACTGGATACACAGATGAATTATTGCAATTAGTAACTTTCAACCTTGGAGTCGAAGAATTTGCAGTTGATATATTAAATATTCAAGGAATCAACAGAATGGTCGAAATTACTAAAGTGCCAAATTCTCCTGATTATGTCGAAGGTATTATTAACCTTCGCGGGAAAGTAATTCCAATTATCGATTTGCGACGGAAACTCGGTATGACTGAAAAAGCTTTCGATAAATCGACGCGTTTCATTGTAGTAGAAATTAATAAAGTTGTAGTAGGATTCATTGTCGATTCTGTAAATGATGTGCTTCGGGTGCCGAAAAGCATAACCGAACCGCCGCCGCCGCTTGTCGCCGGAATTGAATCGGAATATATTACAGCCGTCGGCAAACTCGAAGACAGGTTGATAATATTATTAGACATTGAAAAAATTCTTACTGACAAGGAAAAGGTGGAATTGAATAGATTTGAGGAGGAGAAAGCATAAAAAAAAATGGATAAACACGAATAGAAAAAAACGAAATATCCATAACAACGCTCGAAGGTTTGGAACATTTACCTTGAAAATATATTAATAAAATTTTTCATCAGGAGTTATTTATGTTTAAAAACATGAAAATCAGTTTTAAACTTGCCCTTGGCTTTACCATTGCTCTTCTTGGCATGGTTGTTTGTGTTATTGTCGGATTCATCAGTTTGAATACTCTTAGCTCTAGCATGGATATCCTTGTCAATGACAGAATTCCAAAGACAGTTTGGGCAAACAACATCATTGACGCAATCAACGATAATGCAAGAGCCGTGCGCAACATTCTGTTAACGGATGACCCTAGGGAAGTTGAATTAAATTTA
>CAYLSY010000063.1:0-10318 GCA_964386275.1 uncultured Hyphomicrobiales bacterium | reverse complement strand
TAATCACATTCGATAACCGCCAATATCAAATAAACGAAACATTGGATGAAATTGAAAAAAGGCATCCGTCCTCATTCTTCAGAGCCAATCGGCAATTTATTGTCAATCGAAACGCAATCAAAGACGCTACCCAAATTTCCAGCAGAAAAATATTAATCAATACGACTATTCGATTCGAAGACGAAATTATAGTCAGCAAGGAAAAATCAAGCGTTTTTTTGCATTGGCTTGCCAATAATTAAATGTCGTAATTGTCCGTTTTAACATCAAATTTGCCCGTTTTATTGCTATTTATATTATACTTTTATATTATCTTACTTAAGTTTGATAATACTAATATGCTGCATATTGTTTGCATTCCATATAAGCATCCGTTTTCTTAAAGCATGGTATTATTGGAGTTTTTTTATGAAAAAATTGTTGTTCTTTTTCTTTTTCGTTTTATTCTCATTTTTGCAATTATCCGCTTTACCGGCGATTGTTCAATATAAGGGAATAATACCTCGGCAATATTCTAATTTTGGCAAGGAATTACTTGAACTTTCTTTTAAAATATTCGATTCAGCTCAAAATAAACTCTTATGGCAGGAAACTCATGAAAGCGTTCATGTGCATGATGGGATTTTTTCTGTGGAATTGGGCTCTGTCGTTCCTTTTCCGGAATATATGACTGGTAATACCTATGCCATGAGTATCTATTCAGCCGATGATTTGATTTCTACGGGCAATAGAATAACAATTCAAAGCAAAGACAAAAACCAAGCCCCATTAACACTGGAAGATTTGCAAAAACTTCGCCATGAGCGAACTCCTCGAATTTATTTTGTCAATTGCCTGCAACCCATCGACAGCGGCGACGGACTTTCGTGGAAAAATGCAAAGAAATACCTGCAATCTGCTTTGGCGCTTGCCTTGCCGGGAGACGCGATTTGGGTAGCCAGAGGCATTTATAAACCAATCGACGAAAGTTCAAAAGAAATTACCGATAGCGAGATTCTAAAAGGTTTACGCTTCCAAATCAAAGACGGTATCTCGGTTTTCGGCGGTTTCGCCGGTGATGAAAATCCAAACTCATTCAACATCACTTTAAGAGATATTAATTAAAACAAGACTATATTAAGCGGCGATGTCGGCAAGCCCGACAGAGTTGAAGATAACTGCAATTATATCGTTCAATTCGACAATGTCGGCAGATATACCGTATTGAACGGCTTTACGATTTCCGGTTTCAAATCGGCGGAGCATTCGACAAGCAAAACTCCGGGTATAAAAGTAACCGGCGATGATATTACGAACAATTATCCTTCGATTGTCAACTGTTCATTCGATGAAGGCAATTCTATTCCCCCCAAGAAAGCCGAATTGGCATACAATCCGTCGCGCTTGCTGGTTAAAATCAAAAGAGAAGCCGTCAGCGCCACACAATTCCGTATTTCGAGCGAAGATAGATTTGCAACAACGGGACTCGAATCGCTTGATGTGCTTAATATGTCCAATAACGTCAAAGCAATCAGGAAAGCTTATAATCCCGTGAAAAACGAAAAGCTGGGATACATGCTGGGCGTTGACCAATGGTATGTCTTTACTTTTTCGGATGATTACGACATGGGTAAAATGAAGGATGTTTATAAGCGCAATGAATTTATCGAAGAAGCCACACCCGATTATCGTATCTATCCGAGCGTAGTTCCGAATGACCCATACTATCCAAATCAATGGGGACACAACAATACGGGGCAATTGCCCAGCTATAGCGGCGGTTCGCATAGCGGTCCCGCAGTCGGCGCTGCCGGCTTCGACGGCAGTTTGGAAACAGCATGGGATGCGCTTGGCGATTTGGGCAGTACCGATGTTGTAATCGGCATTATGGATTCCGGTGTGGACCTAGACCATCCCGACTTGGCTGCCAATATTGTTGCCGGTTACGATTTCGGCTGCGACGACAGCAATCCGGACGACAACAGCAATTCCCCCGGTCACGGAACAGCTTGCGCCGGCATTGCAGCCGCAGTGGCTAATAATTCTGCCGGTATAGCAGGCGTTGCCCCCGGCTGCAAAATTATGCCCTTGAAAATTGCAGATCAACAAGGGAATATGTATTTCCTTGAGGCGCAAGCAGCGCTTTACTATGCCGCCGACAACGGCGCAGATATAGTAAACATGAGCTTTGGAAACGAAAGCATTACTGCCGTTCCGGCTATGAATACAGCTTTGCAATATGCCTACAATCAAGGTGTGATTTTGATTGCATCGACAGGAAATGCAAATAACAGCGCAATTGGTTATCCGGCATGTAATCACTATGTTATTGCAGTCGGCGCCGCTTCGCCTTGCGGCGAAAGAAAAAGCGCCGTTACTTGCGACGGAGAATCTTGGTGGGGTTCGAATTACGGCGATAACCTGCAAGACGGCGCCGGAGCTGTCGATGTCGTCGCCCCGACTATATTGCCGACAACGGATATTGTCGGCGCTTCGGGCTACTCATCGACAGACTATTATATGTATTTTAACGGAACATCATGTTCGGCGCCGTTTGTGGCAGGCGTTTGCGCTTTGATATAATCGCAAAATCCGACTTGGACTCCGGCTCAAATTAAACAGCAGCTTGTTTCGAGCTGCGACGACATCGCAATCGGAGAATCCGGCGCCGGATGGGACCGCTATACTGGCTACGGATTGGTCAATGCCTATAACGCTTTAACTCAAGCTCCGCCTGAAAACTATCCGCCGGTTTTCACTTCGACCGGACCGTTTTCTGTGCTTGCAAATTCGGGCGAAGGCACAGTTGTAGGCGACATTAACGCCAATAACGGCAGCGGCGGCGGCGATGACGGCGGCATTACATACTCAATAACAGCAAACGTTAATCCCGATGCCGATGGCGAAGACGCTTTCGCTATTAATGTCTCGACTGGCGTTATCACGGTTAACGATGCCGGAGACATGAATTATAGCTTGAATACATCATTGACAATTACCGTCGGCGCAAACAACGGCTTCTTCACAAGCACGGCTAATGTTACTGTTTATTTAATTCCGATTACTACTACTATTATTTACGTCGCATGGGACGCTTCCGGCGCAAACAACGGCACAAGCTGGGCAAACGCCTACACAAGTTTGCAAACAGCTTTAGCTGCCGCTTCGAGCGGAGATTCCGTGTTCGTAAAATACGGAACGTATAAGCCTGCCGAACCAAGCGGCGATAGGGACGCAACGTTCAATATACCATCTGGAGTAGCCGTAGTAGGACATTTCGCCGGAACTGAGTCTGCTTCTTGGCAAAGAAACTTGAGCAACGATACTTATGAAACCATACTTAGCGGCGATTTAAACGGCGATGACGTCGAATTTTCGAATAACGGCGAAAATTCGCATCATGTTGTTTCCTTCTATCATGTCAGCAGTTTGACATTATTGGATGGTTTCACCATTTCCCACGGCAATTCCGCCTATTGGGGAGGGGGAATACTCAACAACGGTTCAAGCGGCTCGAATATCAGCGAACCCACTATAAGAAATTGCTATATTACGCTAAATTTTGCAACTACTTACGGCGCCGGCATCATGAATGATTCATACGGCAGCGAGGCAACCAGCACACCTATAATTGACCACTGCACTTTTGTACGAAATAGCTGTAGCCCTAGCAGCCTCGGCGGAGCTATTTATAATTCCGAATGCAAGCCGATAATCAGTAACTGCATATTCATCGGCAATTATGCACAACAAGGCGCAAGTGTATTGAACAGCGGTTGGTGCTTTAGCGGAGGCGGGGCAGAATTCAGCAATTGCGTTTTCAGAAATACTACATCGTGGGCTATAAACGAAGGCGCCGGAGTTTCTAATCTTAGAGCAACATCATCATTTGTCAGTTGCAGCTTTCGAAGTAACACTGCTCAACAACATGGTGGCGGAATTTACAATTATGAGGGTAATATTACAATAAGCGACTGCGTTTTTGATAGCTGCAATGTTTATATGGATGGTACGGGTCCTTACATAGGAGGTGGTTCTATTAATTCCGAAAGTGGAACGATTACTATCAATAATACTTCTTTCAGCAACGGCGATATTGGAACATCACTCGTAACAAGCGACGGCGGCGCAATATTATTTGCTACCGGAACTTTGAACCTTAGAAACTGCTCGTTTACCGGAAACAAATCCAAAACCGCAGGCGGCGCAGTGCATGCGACAAGCACAAATACATCAATAATAAATTGCTTGTTGTCGGGCAACAATGCCTTGACAAACAGCGGAGCGATTAGCTGCACCGGTTGCGGCAGCGTATCGATCATAAATTCCACTATGAGCGGCAACAAGGCAAATGGCCTAGGCGGAGGTTTATACAATTCAACCTCGACAACGACGATTACTAACTCAATTATTTGGGGCAATTTGGGCGTACAAGACGGTAATGAGATTTATAATTCATCTTCGACCTTAACGGTAAGCTATTCCGACGTGAAAAACTGCGGCAGCAGCGGTCCTTTATGGGATGCAACGCTCGGCACAGACGGCGGAAGCAATATTGAAGCTTATCCGATGTTCTACGATTACATTGAGCCGACTCTGACGCCGACAAGCGCCGGAAATTACCGTTTGTTCACTAATTCGCCTGCCATAGACATCGGAAACAATGCCGTCGTTACTTTGGAAGTCGATTTGGACAGCAACGCCCGTATTCAAAACGGAACCGTTGACCTTGGTCCCTACGAAGGCGGCTTAAACAAAATCATATTTGTCAAACACGATGCCAGCGGCTTGAACAACGGACAAAATTGGACAAACGCCTATAATGATTTGCAAGATGCGCTTTCGGAGGCTGTCCGCGGAGATAGAATCTTCGTTGCCCGTGGCACATATTATCCGGACGGAGGCTTGGGCACAAGAACATCAACCTATAATATTCCCGCTGGAGTCGAAGTTTACGGACATTTCGAAGGCACAGAAGAAATTCACACAGCAAGAGACCTGTCTGATGAGGCTAACGAAACTATACTCAGCGGCAACATCGGCTCAACCGGCGTTAATACGGACAATTCCTATCATGTTGTAACATTTAATAATGTTGACAACTCAACTTTGCTCGACGCATTAACCATCAGCGGCGGCTATGGCGATGGCGCCGGTAACAACAATAAAGGCGGCGCAATATACAGCTCATCGAGCAGTTATCCCGTCTTTTCAAATTGTAATTTTGAAAATAATTATGCAGTTTACGGCGGCGCAGTATATAATTATCAAAACTCATCGCCAGCTTTTGAGGAATGCGTATTCGAAAGCAACTCGGCTGCAAACGGCGGAGCAATTTACAATTTGAATAACTCATCTCCTGACATTATCAGCTGCTTTTTCAAAGGTAATTCAGCAACGACATTTGGCGGCGCTATCGGCAACGAGGATAATTCATCGCCTCGATTAGTAAACTGCGTTATTTCCGGTAATTATGTCTCTTCGGGCAGCGGCGGCGTTTTCTACAACTTAAATTCCTCACCGGAAATTATCAACTGCTCAATTGCAGGCAACAATTCGAGCGCCGCCGGAAGTGTTGCTTATAACTCGGCTTCATCGCCGTTATTTAAAAATACGATTATTTGGGGCAATAATACCTCCGCAGGATTATTTACAAATGCTAACGGCTCAAGCCCCGGGTTTGCCTATTGCGACGTCGAAACCAGCGGCGGCAGCTCATCTTGGGATGCTTCGCTCGGTGTCGATAACGGTGGAAACATCGACGCAAATCCAATTTTCGAAGAAATATATCCATACTCGACCGCTCCGTTTAGCGGCAACTATCTCCATCTCTATACCGGTTCGCCGTGTTCCAATGCAGGAAATAATTCATTTATGCCTTCGGATATAACAACCGACATTCACGGCGCAGCGAGAATCCAGAACACGACTATCGACATGGGCGCTTACGAAGGCGTCGAAGCGAGGCGCAAAATCTATGTCGATGCCGCAGCTTCCGGAATAGCAAACGGTTTTTCGTGGGCGAATGCCTTCAACACAATCGAGCAAGCATACGCAGTGGCATTGGCCGGCGATAGCATCTACGTGAAAGCAGGCACATACAAGCCAACGGATGTAGGCCGCAGTTCAACATATACAATAGTCTCCGGTATAGCTTTATTCGGTCATTTTGCCGGAACAGAAAGCAATTCTTCCGAGCGAGACTTGAACAATCCGGCTTATGAAACGATTTTAAGCGGCGACATTGGAACAGTTGGCGTCAATACAGACAATTGCTATCATGTTATGACAATCGGTCCTGTAAATACTTCTACTATAATCAACGGATTTACAATAACCAAGGGTTATGCCGACGGCAGCGGCAGTAATTGCCAAGGAGGAGGTATTTACCTGTCGGGATGGGACGTAAGACCTAATATTTACCATTGCAAAATAACCAATAATTATGCTTCCAGCGGCGGCGGCGGAATATTTTTTAAAAGTTCAGGCGGCAGCAATAAAGTTCAAGCAGATGTAAGATATTGCACAATCTCCTATAACACATGTGCCGGCGGCGGCGGCGGAGTTTATGGCGACGGAGCTGATGCTGGACTCTTCTTAACTCCGCTTACATATTGCACAATCAGCAATAATACTGCATCAGCCGGCGGCGGTTTGTTCTATAGCGGCAACAACGGCGGGTATTTAATATATTCCAATATAACTAATTGTATAATTAGCGGTAATACCGCTACTGAATCCGGCGGCGGCATTTACTTCGATTTCCTCATGAACACACAAGCTCCGACACCATTAATAAATTGCTTGATTACTGGGAACACCAGCGTTTCGGGGCATGGCGGAGGAGTAAATTATCATTCCTATACTGAGTTTCCCCCTACCATTACAATGACGAACTGCACTTTCAGCGCAAATAAGAGCGGCAATACCGGCGACGCCGTTTATTTCGACAATTCCATAACTGGAAATGTGCGTAACTGCATATTTCCATCTAACACTTTTGTATGGCATTGTATTTCATAGGCTCAAAGGCTACTTCCTTGTGTAATGCAAGTTAGATGTATGTTGCCACTAATGCAAATTCGTATTTTGGATCTGGGGTAACGAAAATCCGGAAGCTCATGTAGCCAAATACAATTCTACGATTACATATTATAACTGTGATATCCAAAACAGCGGCGGCAGCGCTTCGTGGAATACTGCATTAGGCAACGACGGCGGCAGCAACATAGACACCGACCCGCTGTTCGTCGATATGCCATCTTACACAACTTCGCCGACAACTGCTGGTAATTTCAATTTAACAGCGCCTTCGCTTTGCAGAGATTACGGCAATAATAGTTACAACGGCACAAACACCGACTTAAGCGGCAATGCACGCGTCATCAACAGCATCATTGATTTGGGACCCTATGAATTTGAAAACAGCACAGTTCCTGACCTTACTACAACCGCTATTACATCAATTACCGTAAGTTCTGCCGCAACAGGCGGCAATATTACATCCGACCACGGACAAGCTGTTACCGAAAGCGGCGTGGTTTATAGCGATAGTTTTGGACCTGATATTGATGATGTAAACGACACTAAGATAGTTAACGACCCTCTTGTAACATCAGGCTCTTTTGCCGCATCATTGACCGGTTTGGACGTTAATACCAGGTATTATGTCCGCGCTTATGCCGTTAATTCGCTCGGCGTCGGCTATGGAGGCGAACGTTCGTTCTGCACGCTGGCAAATACGCCGGGCGCCCCGACTGTTAGTGTAATCGATTCTACTCAAGCGAACGTATCTATTAATGCAAACGGCAATCCCTCGAACACCGAATATGCAATTTTCGAAGCCAACACATCGAAATATGTCCAAACCAACGGAACAATAATCAGCAATCCGGTCTGGCAAACAGAAACAGCTTGGGAAACATCATGCTCGAACACTTGCAAGCTGGTAACCGGATTAATTCCCGGAGCTGCGCAAAATTTTCAAGTAAAAGCGAGAAACGGCGCTGTATCGCACGTCGAAACAGCCTTTAGCGGCGGAACATCGGTAATAACTTGGCCATCGGTGCCGAATTCATTCGCTTTTAGCAATACGGCGCTGACTTCCTTCGATATTTCTATTGGACACACAAACAACGCAAGCGCTGTCGTATATGCTATTTACAGCACAACGGAAGAACAATACCTGCAAAGCGATGGTTCTTACGGCGACGTTCCTGTTTGGCAGACTAAAGCGTCGTGGAACGCTACTCCAATCAGCGGAATGGATGTCAATACCCCGCATAACTTTAAAGCAAAGGCAAAAAATTCGGATACTCCGCCGGTTGAAACCGATTTTGGCGCTACCATAACCAAATATACATTTGCAAAAACTCCGGGGACGCCAGTTGTTGACGACGCTACTTCTTCAAGTTTGAACATCGGCTTGGATGGCAACGGAAATCCATCCTACACTCAATTTGCCATTCAAGAAACCGACGGCAGTGGGCGCTATGTGCAGTTGGACGGAACATTAGGCGCTCATGGCAGAAATCCTGTCTGGCAAACAGAAGCGCAATGGGAAACCGCAGTCGGCAATACTAGAACTATTGTTACCGGACTAAGCCCTTTAACTTCTTACACTTTTAGAGTTATCGCCAGAAACAACGACGATACGCCGATTTTAAGTTCATTCAGCGAAACGGCGACTCTATTGACATTGCAGGGCGCGCCGACCACGCCGACTGAACAAGCAACCGATATTACGCGCATATCCGAGACTTCTTCTTCGATGACGTTCAGCTGGACACGCGGATACGCCTCGAAGTGCGTCGCGTTTATGAAAGAAGGCGTCAATACCGGCTCTCAAGCCTGCACGGATTACAAGACTTATACCGCAAGCGCCGACTGGGATTTGCCCGGAAGCGAGATTGGCGATGGTTGGTTTTGCATTTATAACGGCGCCGACGCAAATCCTTCGGTAACGGTTACCAACCTTGCCGACGGGGAAATCTACCAGATTGAAGTATTTGAGTATAACGGCAATGCCGGCGAACAAAGGTATTTATGCGACGAAGCGGAAAACAATCCCAAAACATTAAGTACCTTGTCTTTATCAGTTTTTCTATCCTTGGGTTATTCAAGCGGAGAAGGCAATAATCCGGATAACAAATACTGGGGCATACGCTCGTTTAACGATATTGACGACGCTATTAACAATTCTGCGCCGGGTTCGACTATTACTTTTAAATCATTTGGTTCATACGATTACTTTGATATCGATGAAATTAATACGAACAATAATCAATTCGCTGTTGATGACGCCTATTTATTGATTTACAATGGAATTATCGGCAACGGCTTGATTCAAGTTACAGGCAGCGCTTATTTGGTAATGTTTTCCAATGGGGATGGCGACCCTCTGACGCTGCCGATAACCGATGGTATCAATAATTATACTTGTACAATTTCAAATACAAGCTACAAACAGTTCGGTATCAAATTAAACCCCAAAAGCTCGACCGGAGCGAAGTCAAATATGCTCTGGGATATTTTAGGCGATGAGAATTTGAACGCCACAATTACTTTTAGGATTGATAAATCGGCAATAGAAAGTAATATAATCAAGGCTACAGATAAAATCAGGTATCACGATGGAATGAAATATATTGAAAAACCTTCCGAAAGCGTTACGATAACCGAATACGATACATATTATGAAATAATTGTTTCTGGAGTGAATAAGTTCTAAGTATCTGTTGATATAGTAAATAAGTGTCATATATAGTTCTTAACCTCTGGCGGTGCGTTTGGAGGTAAACCAACGGAATGACATTTTTTCCTCTGAAAAAGGGGTTAGGGGGATTTTAAGATTAAATTAATCTTATTAAAAATCCCCCTTCCTGCTTTTGTAAAGCAGCTAAAAATTACTGCAAGGAAAAGTCTAGAAAAGAGCGTCATTCAGGGCTTGACCCGGATCCATACATCGGATTACTACTTATTCTGATGGGTGGATGCTGAAACAAGCTGCCTGTATGAGACTATTAATTCTCATATCTATAAGAAATTGTATTTATATTTGATAACAAAGAACGACACATCCCTGCTACTTAGTAATGATTAAATTTTAGCGTAGCGGAAAGTAGGACTTGGTTAATATTCTTCGCCTTTTGATTATATCTATTGAGCTTTTCGGGTTAATCTAAATGAGTTCACTCTTTAATGATAAAGAAACTTGAAAATCTCGGTATTTTCGCTTATTTTTGTTTGCCGGAGAATAGTTTTTAAGTATAAAAAATCTATACGCAAATAAAGAAAATATTTTAGCAATTATCATTTATTAATAAAAATTAAGCATATT
>CAYLSY010000062.1:0-10323 GCA_964386275.1 uncultured Hyphomicrobiales bacterium | reverse complement strand
TGTTAATATTTATCCTCAAATCACTTTTTTTTTAAACGAGCCTAAACAATTAATTCTATTTAAAACAACATGTTGCGACACAAAATTGTTTTTTTATTCAAATCAAAAGGGTTAATTTGCTCTTCAGTCCTTTGTCATTTTTTTTAGATACTCAAAATTTAGGAGTAAAAATGTATAAAATTGCAATTATCGACGACGATCCGGACATTGTAGAAGCAACGACGCTGCTGCTTGAAACCAAGGGCTACACTGTTGTTTCGGCTGGTAACGTAACTGAGGCTAAAGCGCTGGTTGACAAGGAATCACCGGATTTAATCATTCTCGACGTTATGATGGAAGAACCCGATGACGGCTTCTATCTCGCCAACAAACTACGTAAAATTGGGATTAAAACCCCTATTATCATGCTTACATCGGTGGCAAAAGCCACAGGACTGGAATTTGGAGCTTCGGACAGTCTGCCCGTGAACGAATTCCTCGAAAAGCCCGTTCCACCATCAGTTTTACTTGAAAAAGTAGCTTTTCACTTACAAAATGCCGGAGGGAATTAATATGTTAGTAGTCGAAAAAAATGCCCTCACACAAGAAATTGAAGCTCTAATCGAAGCGCACGGCAATGAGCGCGAAGCGTTGCTGCCGGTTCTGCAAGAAATTCAAATGCGCCATGGCTATATTTCGGATTTCGCCCAGCAGGAAATCGCCCGCTGCCTTGACATTCATCCAGTCGAAGTCTATGGAGTAATCACTTTCTACTCGTTTTTAAGCACAAAACCAAAAGGCAAGAACATCGTCCGCCTTTGCCAGACTATTTCCTGCGATTTGGCAGGCAAAGCCGCTATAGCACGCACTCTTGAGCGCGAACTCGGTCTTAAGTTCGGCGAAACCAGCGCCGACCACAAGTTCACGCTCGAATATGCTAATTGCATCGGCATGTGCGACCAAGGACCCGCCCTCCTTATCAATGAGCAAGTGTTTACGAAAGTTACTCCAAACAAAGTGGTGGAAATATTAAAGAATTTCAAATAGGCGGCGATTGCCGCTTTTTTAAAAGTAGCAACATTGAAATGTTAATAAATAATTAAAATTTATTAATTTTTCTTATATTCAGGAGTTAAAATGCCAATTATAAATGATAAAGTGTTATTCGACGTCGAAAAGCACGGCGAAGGCTTGGAAAAAGCTTTCCGCCTAACGCCTCAGGATGTCGTCATGGAAGTGCGCGAATCGGGCTTGAAAGGCCGCGGCGGCGCAGGCTTTCCTACAGGAACAAAATGGATGTTTGCCCATTCGGCAAAAAGTGAAATTAAATACGTCGTTTGCAACGCCGACGAAGGCGAACCCGGAACATTCAAAGACCGTGTGCTGCTTTCGGAATATCCTAAAATGGTATTCGAAGGCATGGTTATCGGCGGTTATGCCATTCGCGCCACGAAAGGTTTTCTTTACCTTCGCGGTGAATATCGCTATATGCTTAAGCAACTCAATGACTTCCTTGAGAACATGCGTAAGGAAAACCGTCTCGGTAAAAACATCTTAGGCAGCGGATTTGATTTCGATATCGAAATTCGCATGGGTTCAGGCGCATACGTTTGCGGCGAAGAATCTGCCCTGCTCGAATCGCTCGAAGGACATCGCGGCGAAGCCCGCAACCGTCCCCCATTCCCCGTAACCACCGGCTACCATAGCTATCCGACGATTGTGAACAATGTCGAGACATTTGCATCTGCCTCTGTCATAATGGCTCGTGGCGCTGAATGGTTCCAACAGTTCGGCACATCGAACTCGAAAGGCACTAAACTGCTTTCGATTTCGGGCGATTGCGCACGACCGGGCGTTTACGAAGTGCCCTTCGGCATTAAAATCCAAGATATGCTTGATATGGTCGGCGCCGAAAACACAAAAGCAGTCCAAGTCGGCGGCGCATCGGGCGTTTGCATCCCTGCGTCACAGCTCGACCGTAACATTTCTTTCGAAGATGTTTCGACCGGCGGCTCGGTAATCATTTTCAATGAAACCCGCGATATGCTTCATATTTTAAAGAATTTCACTGAGTTTTTCGTCGAAGAAAGCTGCGGACAATGCACTCCTTGCCGTATCGGCAACAAAAAGCTGCTTGAAGGCATCGAGAAAATCGAACGTGGCGAATGTTCTCTTCGCTACTTGAATGAGTTGGTCGAACTCGGCAAGACAATGCAAGTAGCCTCGAAATGCGGGCTGGGTCAATCAAGCCCCAACGCATTTATTTCGATAATGAACAATTTCAAAGACGAAATCTTTGCTCAACGATAGCGGCTCGACCGCTTTGTTTTCTCTGAAAATAACATTCAATGAAAACATTTGCAATAAATTGATTAATTAATTTTCTTGAAAAAAAGGAATTTAAACAAAATGAACAATAAAGAATTTAATCGCGCTCCGGTTAGTCAAAAAGCATTGCACGTTGAAAAGCCAAAGAATTTCGAAGATATTGGTTCTGAAATCGAAATCGAAATCAACGGGCAAGCAATGAAAGTGCCGATGGGCACAACGATTTTGGAAGCGGCGCAAATGTATAACATTCACATTCCGACGCTTTGCTACCATCCCGACCTATGCGTTGCCGGCGTTTGCCGCATCTGCGCTGTCGAAGTTGAGGGAATGCGCACATTGCAAGCCGCATGTACTTACCCAATAACAAACAGATTGAAAATCCACACTACAAGCGAAAAAGTACGCAAGGCGCGCCGTCATATCGTCGATTTACTGCTCTCGGAGCATTACGGCGAGTGCTACAGCTGCCACCGCAACGGAAATTGCGAACTTCAAAATTTGGCAAAAGAATACGGTGTCGATAACTATCGTTTCGGACATGTCGAAGCTCGCCGCCACAAAGTCGATAAATCAAGCTACTCGGTCGTTCGCGACATGGACAAGTGCATACTTTGCAAGCGTTGCGTCCGTACATGCATCGATTTGCAGGAAGTCGGCGTTTTGGAAGCCACACGTCGCGGCTACGACACAACAATTTCAACGTTTATGGATAAACCATTGGGCGATGTGATTTGCATTAACTGCGGGCAGTGCATCAATCGCTGTCCCACAGCGGCGCTCAAGGCAAATGACCCTTCGGACGAAATCTGGGATGCAATCGACGACCCCACAAAGCATGTCATTATTCAAACTGCGCCGTCGCCACGCGCCGCCATCGGCGAAGAATTCGGACTGGGCGCGGGTCATTCGATGACTTACAAGATGAATACGGCAATTCGCCGACTTGGCTTTGACAAAGTGTTCGATACAAACTTTACGGCAGATTTGACGATTATGGAAGAAGGCACCGAATTGCTCATGCGCCTTAAGAAAGCGCTGGTCGATAAGGACGAAAGCGTTATGCTGCCTCAATTTACGTCATGCTCGCCCGGCTGGATTAAGTATATCGAGCATTTCTATCCCGAATATTTAGGACATTTGTCGAGTTGCAAGTCTCCACAGCAGATGTTCGGCGCGCTTATGAAGACATATTATGCCGAAAAAGAAGGTATCGACCCGAAAGACATCGTTACAGTCGCCGTAATGCCTTGCTCGGCAAAGAAGTTTGAGTGCAATCGTCCGGAGATGGCTGATTCGGGCTTTAAAGACGTTGATTATGGTTTGACGACTCGCGAATTGGCGCAAATGATTCGCGAAGCGGGTATCGACCTGCCTAACCTGCCCGATAGCCACTTTGATGACCCGTTTGGAGACGCATCGGGCGCAGGACTAATTTTCGGCGCAACCGGCGGAGTTATGGAAGCGGCTTTGCGCACGGCTTATGAAATTGTTACTGGTCGTCAGGTGCCGTTCGAAAATCTTGATATCACTCCTTGCCGCGGTTTCGAAGGCGTCAAGGAAGCTTCGGTCAAGCTCGAAAACGTGCTGCCCGACTGGAGTTTCTTGGAAGGAGTAGAATTGCGCTTTATGATTGCGCACGGAACGGCTAATGCCAAGAAAGTCATGGAAGCCCTTAAGAGGGGCGAATTGACAGGCGTTCATTTCGTCGAAGTGATGGCTTGCCCGGGCGGCTGCATCGGCGGCGGCGGTCAGCCCATTCCGACATCGGCTGAAATTCGCCAAAAGCGTGCTGAAGCCATTTACCAAGAAGATTCGGAACTCGAATTGCGTAAATCGCACGACAATCCTTACGTACAGCAGATTTACAAAGAATTTTTAACTGACGGTCCCTGCGGACACAAGTCGCATAAGCTGCTGCATACACATTACACGAAACGTGGGAAGTATATAGCGTAAAGTTAAAAGTTAAAAGTTGAAAGTAGAAGAAAATAATCCCGCTGCTGGTGGACAGTAGCGGGATTTTTTTTCTCAAAATACTCAGAAAAAAACACATTAGTTGACGTTAATGCTTGATATATAAGAATTTCACCTACCACTCATTTGTAAGGATGAAAAAATGTGGGGCTTATTCTTCACCATTTTGTTTAATCCATTAAGTATCGGGGAATTATGGTAAGTATGTGTTTCAGGAATAACGTACTAATCTTTAATAAGTTGCTATCTTTGATAGTCTCTGATTGTTAATCAGGAGGGGACTCGGTTCAAGGCAGTACTTTGAAATAAGAAATTTATGGCAATAAGATGATTTTATAACACTATTTTCATTTTTAGTATGAAAATAATGAATTTCTCACTCATATTCAATCGGGTCTTTCGCTCCGGCTTGCCGGAAACCGCGTAACCTCAAAGCACATGAATCACACACTCCACAAGCTTTTCCTTCTGATTTATAGCAGCTCCAAGTCAGATAAAACGGCGTGCCAAGCTGCATTCCGGTTTCAACAATCTCTTTTTTAGTCATATCGATTATTGGAGTGATAATCTTAATATGCGTTTCAGGTTTTGTGCCGAGATTAGCTGTTTGTTCGAAGGCATCGAAGAAATTGCGCCGGCAATCGGGATATCCGCTCGAATCGAGTTGCATAGCGCCGATGTAGATTGCTCCGGCGCCGATTACTTCCGCCCAGCTGACGGCTATCGATAGAAGGTTTGCATTGCGAAACGGCACGTAAGTCGCTGGAATATCTTTCGAATCAAGGTTAGCTTTACCAACTTCGATGTTTGAATCTGTCAGACTCGAGCCTCCGATTTGCCTTAAATAATCAATATTAACAACAAGTTTTTGATTGATTCGAAAGAATTCGCACAGGTCAGAAAAAGCTTTCTCTTCGCGCGATTCGGTGCGTTGCCCGTAATTGACGTGCAGCGCTGCAATTTTGTATCCATCGCTTTGCGCCATTGATGCGCAGACAGCCGAATCCATGCCGCCGCTCATCAATACAACTGCTTTGGGTTGAGGGTCAATCATTTTTGCTCGCCGATAATTGTAATTACCAATGTTCTTGAGCGCTTCGAGTTGCGGTGTTCGCAAAGGTATATGCCTTGCCATGTGCCGAGATTCAGCTTGCCGTTTGTAATTGGCACTGTCAGCGAATTGCCAATAATTGATGATTTAATATGAGAGGTCATATCGTCGACGCCTTCGAAAATATGCTCATAAAGCGCTTTGTTTTCCGGTACCAGACGAGTAAGAAACGATTCGAAATCCGTCCGCACCGTTTGGTCAGCATTTTCATTTATTGCAAGCGAAGCGCTTGTGTGCTGAATAAAAATATGACACAATCCAATTCTGAATTCGGCTAATTCCTTGACTGAAGCGGCTATTTCGTCAGTAATAAGATGGATTCCACGTGAATATCCATGCAATGTAATAGTTTTTTGGAATATAGTCATTTCCGAGTATTTTCCATATTTCACTTCAGTTTTCCCGCCTTGCGAGCCGCTTTAACATCTTCGGCGCTTGATTTCGAAGGCATTGAATTGAATTCGTTTAAAACAAAATTGAGAATATCAGCAATTTCAGCATCTGTAAGGCTTTTATCAATTTCAGTGGTCATCACACCATTGTAAGATACGCCATTAACAACAATTTTTCCGCTCCTGCCGAAAAGCATACCGCGCAAAAGTTCCGATATGCTGTTGTTTCTGATGTAATCTGCGTTCTTCAAAGGGGGATATACGCCTTTAATCCCGCTGCCATCCTTTCGGTGACACTTCGAACAATGCTTAATATAAAGGTCTTTTGCGTCGTTCTTTGCCGAACTTGAATTTACCTTGACTGTATCTACTGCCAAAACTATAAAAACCAATGCTAGTGCCGCTAAAATTACCCTTTTCATCATTTCTCATGCCGTTTTTTGTATTGAATGCAAAATTCTTGTTAATAAACGAAATAAAATTAATTCTATTACCTAAGCGCTTGTTCGAAGTCAATAAGTTCTTGAGGTACATCTAGGTGATTTGAACGCTCGTCGTCCACGGCTTCTTCCAAAGTCAGAATAGTCGGTTTTTGTCCGCCGTTGTATGCGATATAAAAGCCGCTGTCACACTTATTATAGGCATCTTTTACCATGCAAAAACCCAGCCAGCTTGCCAGTAAAATATCCTTAACTACGGCTTTTCCGCCGCGTTGGAAATAACCCATGTCCACTGTTCTGATTTCATGGTTGATATTGCGCACTTCGAAAATTTTTTCTATGATTTGACGGATTTCTTCGACCGATTTCTCGTAACCTTCCGATACAATGATGCGAGTATCGCGCTCGCGTTCGTCAATCATTGTAGCGAGCCGTTCGAAATCGACAGTTTCGCCAGGACGAATGACATATTCCGCTCCAGAGGCGATTCCCGCAAAAAATGCCAAATAACCAGAATCGCGCCCCATCGATTCAATTAAATATACTCTGCGGTGAGCGCTTGCAGTTGAACGTATCCATTCAAGCATTTCGAGGCTTTTATCGACTGCGCTGTAAAAGCCGACGGAATAGCCGTAGTTGTTGCATACATCGTTGTCGATTGAACCCGGAGCGCATAGAATGCGAGTGCGCAGCTTGTTCTTTTTTAAAATTTGGTCGATTGCGTGAGCAGCTCTTATACTGCCGTTGCCTCCGAGAACAAAGAGATAATCGAAGAAATTGTCATGCAAATTGATTGCCATCGATTCCTGCATGTCTTTATCGTCTTTTAGCTGGGGCAAACGCAAAGTGCCGAGTATAGTTCCGCCAGCAATAGAAATTCCAGCAGAATCGCGCTTGGTCAATTTGCGGTAATTGCCATCCACAAGTCCGCGCCAGCCGTCGATTACGCCCCATACAGCGGTCGATGGTTTAATATTCAAAGCGCTGCGGACAACCGCACGGATAAAGGCGTTCATACCGGGAGAATCGCCGCCGCCGGTTAGTATTGCAAATTTCATTGTTATCTCCTGATTAATAATAAGTTACTTTTTATTCTTTATTTTTTTCTTTTTTAATGGCTTCCTTTTCATAAGCTTTTATAATTTCTGCTACGAGCTTATGTCTGACAACATCTTTGTTAGAAAAATAGACGAATTCGATGCCCTTGATGTTTTTCAAAACCTCTTGGGCATTGATAAGGCCAGAATTTTGCTTGTTCGAAAGGTCTATTTGGGTTATATCCCCTGTTACAATGGCTTGGGAATTGATGCCGAGCCTTGTAAGAAACATCTTCATTTGAGTAGTTGTCGCGTTTTGGGCTTCGTCGAGTATAATAAACGAGTTGTTCAAAGTTCGTCCGCGCATGTAAGCAAGCGGTATAATTTCGATAACATTGCGCTCCATCAGGTTTTTCAGCTTGTCGGCGGCGACCATTTCGAAAAGGGCATCAGTGAGTGGTTTTAAATACGGGTCGAGCTTCTCCTTTAAATCTCCCGGAAGAAAACCAAGAGATTCTCCTGCTTCCACTGCCGGACGAGATAGTATAATTTTTTGAATTTCGCCGCTTTTCAGCGCTGCGAGCGCCATTGCCACCGCAAGGTATGTTTTGCCAGTGCCTGCCGGACCAATCGCAAATACGAGGTCGCTCGAGCGCACTTTTTCGACATACTCTTGCTGCTTTTTGGTTCGTGTGTGAATTTTTTCTTTAATACCGGAATAAATTAAACCATTACCGCCGGATTGGTCTGAAGGTTCGATTGGCTCATTTCCTGCTACCAAGTCCAATACTGTCGAAATATCCTTTGATGTAAGAACGCCATTCCGGCGAACCATGTATGCTAACTCTTGGAATATTTTTTCTATTGCTGCGGTTTCTGACACTGAGCCTTTGATTAGTATAGTGTTGCCACGAACAGTGATTATGGCGTTGAATTTATTTTCTATTAAATGAAGATTTGAGTCGTTGTAGCCCAATACTGTTACTAGATCTACATCTTCGAGCGTGATGCGTTTTTCCTGAATTTCCATAATTTACGTTAAAATTAAATAATAAAGATGTTTAAATTAATAATGTTTTCTTTTCGAAACAACAGAAATATTATAAATATCATGTTAATGTGTTGTTATTGGAATGAATATCACAAAAAAAAGAAGTGCCGCACTTTTTAAGCACGGCACATCTTTCGTCCATAAACGTATTAATGCTAAGTTAACCCCAAATTGTCCGCCCTATCCGCAATTGTGATGAGCGCAGCTTGTTTCCGGCGTCAGTTCTTCAGCGAGATACTGCTGCCAATTGTTCGTAAACTCATTCAGAGTGAAAGCATTCGAAATTCTGTATACTTTGATTCCGAGGAAATTCAGGTTGCTCAAGGCGCGAGCGCCCATTCCCGAGACTACCACCGCATCAATTTTCATTTCCAGAAGCGGTTTTATTGGATTGCACTGTCCATGTTCGTGATTGGAATCACTGTTATTGATGGTATGTGTCGCTTTCGAGTCAGTGTCAAAAATAAAGAAGCTCGGTGCGCTCCCGAAATGTCCGTATACAAGCGAGTTCATACCATTTTCGAACTCCGTTGGGACACAAATTTTCATATTCGCTCCTTATAATAGTTATAAATTTAGTTTCTTAATGATTTTTTCCGTCATCTCGGAAAATTCAGATTCATTAATCTGGAACAGCGGATTTGTTTTGGCTTTGTCAATACAGCCTTCTTCGACTATCGGTGCTTTGCACAGGAGGTCGGTTTTAAAGAAATCTGCAAGGTAATCGCCTCCGCCTTCGCCGAAAATCAAATATTTTTCCTCAGGATGTTGCGGCGGAGTAAAGTAGGACATGTTTTCCACTATGCCAAGCAGCGGCACAGATATATGTTCGTTCTTGAACATCATAACGGCTTTTTGAACATCGGATTGCGACAGCCTTTGCGGAGTTGTAACAATCAAAGCGCCGTCGATTTTAAGCGATTGAACTAGTGTGAGCGCAATATCGCCGGTTCCCGGCGGCAAATCGACTACCAAGACGTCCAAGTCTTGCCAAAATGTCTGTCCGAGAAGCTGTTGAATACCCTTCGCAGCAGCGGGCCCACGCCAAATCAGAGGTTGGCTAGGGTCAATCATGCAGCCGATAGACATGATTTTTACGCCGTTTTTTTCAATCGGCACGAAATGCTCGGTTTCGCCAATTGGTATTACTTCGGGTTGAAGATTGTCGATATCCCATATTATATGCTGAGATGGGCCATAAATATCGGCATCGAATATGGCTGTTTTAAATCCTTTTTCCTTTAACCGATAAACAAGAGCCGCTGCCACAGTCGATTTTCCAACACCGCCCTTGCCCGAGGCAACGGCAACGATACGTTTTACGTCTTTCAAATTGCTGAAATCTTCTTCTTTCATCTTAGTCTGCTGTTATTTTTGTATGAAATCATTAATTATTTTCTATTATGAAGGAAAATGAAATAATTTTATTATGCACATATTACTATTATTTCACACTGTTACCACTTTAAAAAGTGGCATTCGCCACCTTGTGATTATTCATCTTTTTAATTAAAGGCGAAGCAAAGAATCCTGTAGATTTATAACCAAACAGAGAAGATGGATTCTTCGCTTCACCCGGTTTAATACCCATAGGTTAATTCAAAAAAGTTGTTAATTTATTAAATTACTCTGAATTATTACTGTTTCTGCACTTGCCGCGCTGTCCGTTTGCGTTTCTGCCACGTTCTTGGGGATGGCGGTGTATGTTGTTGCTGCCGCAGCTTGGGCATTTGCCGGGTCTGTTTGTTCCAAAGGGAACTGCGATAGTATGTTTGCAGTCGTAGCACAAAAAATGTCTGTTTTCGCTATCGTCCATTTCGATAACCCCTCCGTTTATTCTTAATGATTTTGAGTTCAATAGAAAATCGGCAATCTTACTGTGTGCGGATTTTAGTATATTGCCGAATGTTTGACGCGAGATATTCATTTGCTTGGCGGCTTCCTCGTGGTATAGCTGTTCTCTGTCGGCAATCCGAATAGCTTCAAGTTCGTCGAGACTCAGCTCGAT
>CAYLSY010000061.1:0-10503 GCA_964386275.1 uncultured Hyphomicrobiales bacterium | reverse complement strand
TTAAGCATAAAAAGGAAGCAAATTATTTAAAAGCTGAGACCGGAGTCTTGATTCTAACTTGGACTGTTCTGTTATAGAATCGTCCTTCGGGCAGCATGTTATCGTAAAGCGGTTCGTTTTCGCCGACGCCGATGCTGTTGATTTGATTGACTTTGCCGCCTGTTTGTTTCATAACGCCGTCATAAACCGCTCCGGCGCGTTTTTCCGAAAGTTTTAAGTTGTGGTCGTCCAAGCCGACAACGTCGGTGTGTCCTTCGATGAATATTTTTGATTCGGGTAGACAGCGGCTGTAGACGTAATCTTTCATTATGCGTTCGTTATTAGGTCCCATAACAAATTTGTCGAATGGGAAAAGAATTAGGTTGTAGACTTCGTCTGTTGAATCGCCTTCGACGGTTATTATACGTCCGCTTCTTTTTATTTGTTTAACTGGAATCTGAATTGGGTCGGAATTACACTCAGCTCCGGAATTGGTTGTAACGATTAGTTGGGCAGTAAATGTTTGTTCGTCTTTCGGGAATTTTGATTTTTCGTTTTGCCAGTTCCAAGTGTAATTTGGTTCAATCGTGCCGATTGAAGTAATAGTTTTCCAGTTTTCTTTTCCGTATGTTATTTCAATTCTTCGTTTTGTAACGATTTCGTCTTCGATACCGTTTTTAAGGGTAAATTTCATCTGTGGTGGTTCGGGATTTGTTACGACACCGACTTCGAAGACCGGCTTTGTAACTTCCCAATCACTGCAAAGAATTTCAACTCGTCGATTTTCTTGAATACCGAGAGAATCTTTTAGGTTGGAAATTACCAAAGGTTGATTGCGAACAGTAATTTTCATTCTACTCTCGTCAATATGCCAAACGTTCTTGAAGTAATCATATACTGCTTGAGCGCGCTCAGCCGATAATCCTGTACGTTTTTCTTCGGCGGTAACGCCGTCGTTGCAACCGACGATTTCGATTTTAACATCAGGATTGTTTGTTAAACGGAAACCGTAAATATTGAGCAGGTGCCAATATTTATCCAAAGTTCCGCCTGGGATAGTCGAATCTGTGAAACTCTTGATTTCGTTTGGCATTAGCTGTATATATCTTTCGGGCAAGGTGGAAGAGCCTAAATCAAAGAATACATAATTCAATAACGGGAATAGCTTCCACGAGAGCCTTTCAACCATCATCAATCCTTTGAAGTTTTTTAATTCGGGTTCGTTTGTGCTTTTTGCATACTCTCCTTGCTCGATAACAGATGCTATCTGAGGACGCTGTCCTAAAGTTAATTGGACTTTTATTTCGCTTGCGAAGACTTTTGTTTCTTCGATGTTTTCTGTTTTCTCAGGCTTAAAAACTCGTTCGATTTTTGTTTTCTTGCCGTATTTGGGGTTTTCGGCGGTAATTTCGAAATCGACAAATTTAATACTGTCTTTTGGATTGCCGTAGTCGGCATTAGAAACAATCATTTCGACTTCGTTTTTTGTTAGAGTCAAGCTATCGACAACAACTCTGCCTGTAATTGGATTCTTAATGGTAATGGTAGCGGGGATGTTGACTCCGCTACATTCGTCGACCACAGAAGTTATAACGTTGATAGCACGGAAGAATGTAGGCACGAAAGCCATGAATAAATCGAGGTCGCCTTGATATCCGGGCAAATCTTTTCGGCTCGAAGAGAAGTAAATGACGTCGCCTGATGCAGGCAATGTGATGAAATATTCATCTTCGGGGGTGTTAATTGGTTCGCCGAGATTTACCGGCTCGGACCAGGTATTATTTTCAGGGTTATATCTTGAAACATAAAAATCTTTTTTCCCGATGTTGGGTTTATAATAATCTGATGCAAAAAACAGGGTTACGCCGTCAGCTGCTATGAATGGCGATACTTCGCTTCCGGGAGTATTAATTCCGACAAGATTTTGAGCCGGTTTGAATTCCATCAATTCGTCATCCCAATCGGAATACCAGATATCAAAATTATCATCTCCGTGGGGACCCGGTCTGTTAGAAACAAAATAAAGTCGTTTCTTGTCAGGCGAAATTGACGGCTGGGAGTCCCAGTATTTTGAATTAACATTTCTGCCTAGATTTATCGGCTTGCCCCATTTATCACCTTGAATTTCGGTTCTGTAAATGTCGCATTTTCCCAGTCCATCTGGACGATTACAACCAGTAAAAAACAGTGTTTGACGGTCTGCGGCAATTGAGGCTGCTCCTTCGTTTCGGATAGTGTTAACTCCAAGTTCGCCCCAGTTGGTGGTTGTATCAATGTTATAAGGTTTCTGAAAAACAGTATCGAGCGGATGGCTCTTTTTGGCAGCCCAGAAATCATGAGATTCGTTATTTTCAAGATTAAGTTTGCTGCCGGGGCGATTTGATACAAAAAACAGCGTTCTGCCGTCGGCGCTGACTGTAGGGGCATAATCTAGTCCCTTCCAATTAACGACCGGCCCAAGATTGATAATTCGTATGTTCTTTTTGATACCGATGCTTTTATCATCGGTCTTAGCAGTTATTTCCTGCCCGGAAGCCGCTTCTATAGTTGCGGCAAATAAGTACTTACTCTCTGAGCAATCATTGCAGTTTGACGAGTGTTCTTCCGACAAAGCCAAAGATATTCGATGAGTAAAGACTGTGATTAAAACTAGCAAAAAAAGCTTTGTAAAATATTTCCCCATATCTTTAACCGTTTAATTTATTGTATTATTAATTAAAAATTACAGCCTAAAATTAAAAAAATGGAGCAGCCAGTTTTTAAATAAAGTGTATCTTAAACGAATTATCATTGACAGTTAAGATAACTCAAAAAGGCTTCCCCAAATTTACTATTGCACCGCATATCTATTAATCATAGCTATATTATATATTTCAAGTAAATACTCTTTTTTTCTCTTTGTCTATGCAAAACGTCAAATTGCAATTTACTTTAATTAATGATAAAACACAAGATTTTTATGTATAATCATAATTTTTTCATTAAAGTCAATAATTACTATTATTATTTATTTTTTTGTGTTCTTCGTGCAATTAATTTTGTCAAATTAAAATTTTTCATCAATAATTTCGTAAATTACATTGTCGTAACGTGTAATATATTTATTCACAAAATAGTTATATTGAATAGTATTCTACTTTTGTAATATTTGCAATATAACATTAAGCAATAACAATGAAACTTAAAGAAGGTTACATCGAAGTTCCGGATGATGATTCAGTGCCGATTTCCGGCGCTCGCTATTCAGCAATTATGGTACTGAGCCGCTTCGAGCGAAGCGATTCTTACCTCGACCGACTAGTCGCCTATGAACTGACTAACAGCAAACTAAACCATCTTGACAAAGGCTTATTCACGGAATTGGTAAATGGGGTGATTCGCTGGAAAGGAAAGCTTGATTACGTGCTGGTCGGTTTTTATCAAGGTGATTATTTGAAATGTTTGAATGTTGTTAAAAACGCCTTGCGTGTTGCATTATACCAAATTCTGTTTCTTAATAAAATCCCTGTTTCTGCTGCAATTAATGAATCTGTTGAAATCGTCAAGAACATTCAAGGCGATAAAACCGCGGGTATTGTCAACGGCGTGTTGCGCACTATTACTCGTAACATTGATAATATCCGTTATCCGGAAAAGGATGATGACCCGATATATTATTACTCTGTGGTTTATTCGCATCCTCGATGGATGATCCGCCGATGGATTGATAGATTCGGCGAAGCAGAAACAGAGCAAATTCTGGTAAAAAACAATCAGCGTCCATATTTACCGCTAAGGGTTAACACTTTAAAAGCATCGAGCGAAGAAATTGCAGCTGTTTTGGCTGATATGAAATTTAATTACTATACATCTAAATATTTTCCTAATACTTTCATTTTAAAAACATCAAGAGCGGATATTGCTTCGCTCGAAATTTTCCGCAAAGGTAAAGTTACTGCTCAAGACCCTGCCGCTTCGTTGGCTGCTATGCTTGCTGCTCCAAAACCGGGTGAAACAGTAATCGACTTTTGTTCGGCGCCCGGAGGAAAGGCATTTTTAATGGCCGATTTGATGATAGACAAGGGGAGAATTGTATCAGTAGACAAATATAATAATAAAATTAACTTAATTGCCGAAGGCGCTAGGCGGCTCGGATTTAATTCCATAGAAACTATTGTTGCAGACGCTCGAACTGTCGAGTTCGATTTTCTTGCCGATACTGTATTCGTTGATGCTCCATGCACCGGACTTGGCACTTTATCTAAAAAGCCCGACATCAAATGGAAAAAAGAGCGTGAAGACGTTTACAAAATGTCGGAATTGCAGCGGGAAATCATAACGAATGCTGTGAAATATGTAAAACCGGGAGGAATCTTGGTCTATTCCACTTGCTCAATAGAGCCTGAGGAAAATCAAGCCAATGCGGAGTGGTTCCTTGAGAACTATCCTGATTTTACTTTGGAACCAGCGCAGAACTTCATTCACAAGGAAGTAGTGAGCAATGGATATTTGGCGACCATGCCGCACATACACCATATAGACGGCGCTTTTGCTGCGCGTTTTAGGCGAAAACAATAGCTTTACTTGATGATTTTGTATACTGGTCCACTCGGATATAGCTTGCTTTCAAGCAAGTGAATGTTAACTTCACTCGCCTTAATTGGCGCAATGGATTGATACTGATTGCATACTTCGCTAAATTCAGGCTGAACAATCGATTTTATACGGGCAAGCGTCAAATGCGGCTTGAACTGCCTGTCTTCACGCTCGAAACCAAGTTCAGCGCTGCGCTTACTTATCTCGTCGTGTAACTTAGAAATAAAATGGTCTTTGTTCCATATTTCAAGGTGAAGCACTCGCGGCTTGTTCAAATTTGGGAATGCAGAAAGATTGCGAAGTATTATTTCAGTATCGAAATTGCCAAGCAAACCATCGAGTTTTGCAATTAATTCGGGTATTATACTATTTTCGACATCACCGTAGAATTTTAACGTGAAATGCAAGTTTTCAATTTCAACCCATTTTGCTCTCATACAATCGGCAAAGTTTTTTTTTGAATCCGAAAAGAATTCAAGCAATTCTTTCGACTTGATGTATGAGCCTATGAATAAACGTTTTGTTGCCATAGCCGATACTTTATAAATTAAAAATTGAGTCTTCTGAGATAGTTCTAATATGAGTCATCATGGCTTGACCCGGAATTCTTCTTGTTTTCAACAACTTAAAAGCATATTATTTTTCATTCCGTATTACTTAAGAAAGAAATAATCCTCTAATGATTCATTTATTCAAAAATAAATCAAAATTCATTTTCTAATAATTATTTTTGTAAATTATTTTTTAATTAGTATTTGTAAAGGTAACATTAGGGTGTTTAAGCCGTTAAGTAATTGTACGAGGCAATATATTGCCTCACTGCACAAGAAAAAATTCCGCCGCCAATACGGCTCATTTATGGCGGAAGGCTATAAAATTTGCTCCGAGTTGCTCGAAAGCGCCTTTAGGACACATTTCATCGTTATAAATAAAGATTCAACTCCAGAAATAATAGAATTGGCTTCATTGTATTCCCAAAAAGGAATCGAAGTATTTTCTACAAATGAAAAGATATTTTCGTCAATTAGCGATTCTCATACCCCGCAAGGAATTCTTGCGGTAGCGGATATTCCGTCGGTATCATTTCAAGCCGATTCGCCTTTCATTGCGCTTGAAAACGCATCCGATCCGGGAAATCTTGGAACAATCATTCGCAGCGCCGATTGGTTCGGGTTCCGTAATGTTATTTTAAGCCATAATAGCGCCGACCCATTCAGCCCTAAGGTTGTGCGCTCGACCATGGGTTCATTTTTAAGAACAAATATTATTCAAGTAGCTAGTCTTTCGGATTTCATCAAGAGCGAACTTGTCGGCTATGAGGTGTTTGCAGCTGTTCTTGATTCACGCAACGAACTTCATTCAATTGTGCCGCAAAAGAAATTTGGATTAATATTCGGCAGCGAATCTCATGGATTAACCGATGAAGCATTAAGCGCATCCACAAAGGGTTTCACAATCGGCGGCGGCGAAAAGGCAGATTCGTTGAATCTGGCAGTATCGGCGGCAATATCGATGTATCATTTTGCCAAATATACCACAGATTCTACCAATTTATTTAAAATTTAACTGTTATTCGCCGGTCAAACGCTTTCGCGGGCATTCTTCAGAAGCAAGTGAATGCGGTTGTGCAAATTTACTAAGCTGACGCCTGAATCGATATCGAGGTAGGCTACATTTAGTTTAGGATATTTGTCTTTCAAGGGTTTTTCCATTCCGCGAGCGACGATGTGGTTGGCGATGCAGCCGAAAGGTTGCAGGCATATGACGTTGTTGATGCCGTCGTCAGCAAATGCCGCCATATCGCCGACAATTAACCAGCCCTCGCCGAAGTAATGGTTCGCCATATTCATTATTTCACCTGCTTTCGCGGCGACATGATGCAAATTATGGCGCTTGCGTACGTAACGGAAGTTTTTCATTACCTCGTCGAATTTATTGATGACTCTGTTATAATAATGTTCAAGAGCTTGGGCGGTTTTGCGACTGACAAAATTACTTTCGAGCCCCAAATCATGCTTCAAGTGAACATTGATGAACCATTGGGTAAACATATTGATTAGCGGAGGCAGATAGACCTCGACACCTTGTTTAATTAGCTCATCGACTATGCCGAGATTGCCCGCAGTATTGTATTTAACATAGATTTCGCCAACAACGCCGATTTTCGGCGGCGTATCATTGGAAACGGGTATGGAGTTGAATTCCATCAATGCTTCTTTAAGAAGGCTGAGTATTGCTTTTCGGTTACCGGTTTCAATCGGTTTGTCGGCTCTTGCTGCATATTTTTCAACAAGACGCATGGCAGAGCCTTTCTCGATTTCCCGAGGGGCAGTGCTGTAGTACATATCCGCCAATGCGTCACCGAAAAGAATGCCGAGAATACCATTGACGATTAGCGTTTTGCGATTGAGTTTGAACCCCGGCTGTTTGTTGAGCAGCTTGCTCGAAAGCGAAACTCCTACTACAGGCACATCTTCGAAACCAGCTTTGATTAAAGCCTTTTTCAGAAGCGAAAGATAATTCGAAGCGCGGCACTGGCCGCCGGTTTGAGTGATTCCAACGGCTACTTCGTTTGGATTATATTTGCCTGATTTCAATGCTTTCAGCACATCGCCGATAACAAGAGTCGCAGGATAGCAAATCTCGTTATTTACGTATTGCAAGCCGAGTTTGATAGTCTCCGAATCCGAAGGAGGCAGCAATTCAAAATTGTAGCCCATTGCACGGAAAGGCGCCGAAGTATATATCGAATGAAAAGGTGAGAAAAACGGCGCTAGAATTGTTCGTTTAGCATCTTCCTTTGTAAACGGTTTCGAGACTTTTCTTAGGGAATGAACCGAAGTATAATCAATTTTTCTTCGTTTAATGGATTCGGCAAGCGAGCGAATTCTTAATCTTAATGCGCCGGCGCTCGTCAAGTCGTCGATTCGGATAACGGTATGATTCTTGCCTGCCGCATCGAGCAAGTCTTTGACCTCGTCGACTGCAATTGAATCCGGTCCGCAGCCGAAGCTGTTGAGTTGGACGAATTCGGCATTTGGACGCATGGCAATCCATTTTGCTGCAAAATATAATCTGTTCGGATAAGTCCACTGCGACAGAACCTGCAAATCCGAGCCGTCGAATTCCGAAAGTGGCAGCGAATCGTCAGTAACGACATTGAAGCCGTAATCGCAAATCATTTCCGGTATGCCATGGTTAATCAACGAGTCGGTATGGTAAGGACGCATAGCTAAGACTATCAATATTTTACCGTTACTATTGGTATCAGCGATGATTTCCTCAGCCTTTGCCTTTAAGTTCTGTTTAAACTCATTTTGGGCGATAATCGCTTTACTAACGGCTTTGGAAGCGAGTTTGCGGTTTATGCCGAGTTTCGTCAAATACTCTATGCACCCACGGCGAAGCAGCTTTTCATCCTTAAATGTAATGTTTGGAGTATCGAAGGGAATGCCGGTCTTGGCTTCAATCGCCATTGCATTGCGCAGCACGTCAGGATATCCGGTAACGACAGGACAATTATAGCTGTTCGAAGCGCCTGGCAGGTCGTCGAATTCGTAAGTAACGATGGGGTAAAATATTCGCTCGACGCCTTTTTCAATTAAATCGGCTATATGACCGTGAGCCAGTTTGGCTGGATAACAGATGTTATCGCTCATAACCGAACCGGCGCCTTTGTCGGAAATCTCATGGTTCGATTTCTCGGAAAGTACTGTCTCGAAGCCGCATTCAAAGAACAATGCATGCCAAAACGGGAAGTTTTCATATAAATTTAGAGCGCGTGGTATACCGATTTTCAGCTTGACATCGCCGTCGGGTCTGAGCTTTCTATTGAATAGTAAGTCGTAGCGGTAAGAAACAAGGTTTTTGCCTTTGGCTATTTTTGCTTTGCCAGTAGAAAAAACGTTTTCGCATCGGTTGCCGGTGAAGAACACGCTTCCGCTGTCGAATTTCAAACGGCTAACGGTGCAGTTATTTTCACATCCCTTGCAAACAGTCAATTTCACAGAGTATCTCGATGCTTCGTTGAAATTTGTAAGCAAATCCGAGCTTTTTGAGATGATATTACCTTCAATTTCACCGGTTTTCAACTTGGCATATGTGTCCGAAGCCGTCAATGCTGCTCCGTATGCGCCCATCAGCTCGGAAATATCAGGGCAAATTGCCCGTTTTCCGACGATATTCTCGAAAGCTTTGTGAACAGCCGGATTTTTGAACGTGCCGCCTTGAACGATGATGTTATCTCCTAATGCAGATTTGTCGTGCAGTTTCAGCACTTTGTGCAGGCAGTTGTTGATTACTGAATAAGCGAGTCCTGCGCTGATATTGTCCACCGAGTCCCCTTCGCGGAAACATTGCTTAACCTTGGAGTTCATGAACACTGTGCAACGAGTTCCGAGGTCGCAGGGTTTGCAAGCAGTGCAAGCAATAGACGCAAAGTCCTCGACGGAATGTTGCGATGATTGAGCAAATGTTTCAATAAACGAGCCGCAGCCGGATGAACAGGCTTCGTTAATTTCGATGCTGCGGATAATGCCGTCTTTGAGGAATACGGCTTTCATGTCCTGGCCGCCGATGTCTAAAATAAACGACACCTTTTCGTCGAAACGGCGCGCTGCGCGGTAATGGGCGTATGTTTCGACAATTCCTTCGTCTAAATTGAAGGCAGCGCGAATCAAGTCTTCGCCGTAGCCGGTAACTGCTGTGCGGGCAATGACGGGTTTAATGTTGCCCAAGGCTTCTCGCAGCTCTGCCAAACCTATACGGACAGCGCCGATAGGGTCGGAATCATTGTTCTTGTAAAACCTGAATGCCAGACGCGAATCGCTGTCGATTAATGCGATTTTCGTAGTTGTCGAACCGGAATCAATACCAAGGAAGCACTCTTTGCAGTCGAGGCTATTCAAATCGATTCGTTCGACTGTTGATGTCCTGCGTTCGTTTTCCCAAAGCTGACGCTCTATGTCGTCATTAAATAACGGTTTGATATGCTGAGAGCTTATTTCAATACTGCCATTCGATTTGGAAAGCCTTTCTATGAGCTTTTCCAATGTTATGATTTTTCGTTTAACCGTTCGGGTTAGCGCTGCGCCTGCGGCAGCGACAAATTCAGGGTAACGAATCGGTACGATTGAAGAGGATTGAACATTAAAAACACGTAAAATTTCTTGTTTTAAACTGTTGAGAAAGCTCAGCGGTCCGCCGCTGAAAGCAATGCGTGGAGCGGCTTCGAAGCCACGCATCAGAGTATTTTTAATTTGAACGGCGATTGAATGAAAAACCGAAGCTGCAATATCATGTCTTGGAATCTGCCGCGAAAGCAGGTTTTGGACGTCGGTTTTTGCAAACACGCCGCAGCGTGAAGCGATAGGGTATATATGCTCATGTTGTTCTGCTAAGCGGTCGAGTTCTTCGTTAGAAATGTTAAGAAGAGTAGCCATTTGGTCGATAAACGAGCCTGTGCCGCCTGCGCAGCTGCCGTTCATTCGCAAATCGTGGGTGTTTTTGTCATGGAAGAAAATCACTTTGGAATCTTCGCCGCCTATGTCGATTAAGGTTCGGACATCAGGATAAAATTTTTCAATATAGTCAGCCGAAGCGACTAGTTCTTGCACAAAAGGCAAATCGAGCCGCTCGCCCAAACCCAATCCGCCGCTGCCGGTAACGGCAAGCGAAAGCTCAATATCATTGCTTTGTAGCTGGAAATTCTTGAGTGATTCGGCAAGGGTATCATTAATGCTGCCGTGATGGCGACGATAATCATTATAGATGTATTCGCTGCCATCGCGCAAGACAACGGTCTTTACGGTGGTAGAACCAATGTCGATTCCCATCGTTAGGTTGTTATTCAGCATCTATATGATTTATAAGAAGTTAGTATAAAAACAATTATAAGCTTAGCCCATTTTAGCCGTAAAAAAAAGTAATATACAAATATATAATAAAAAT
>CAYLSY010000060.1:0-10523 GCA_964386275.1 uncultured Hyphomicrobiales bacterium | reverse complement strand
AATTGAAATATGTTATATTAGAAATTTTATGCTTTTCACAAAAAATACGTTTATTGAAAGATAAACCGATTTTTTTCGGCATTAAAAAGGTTTTTAAATGAACATAATATTGGCATCGGCGGAACTGACCCCACTCGCTAAAGAAGGCGGATTGGCTGATATTGCTTCATCCTTGCCGATAGAATGGCTGAAATACGGTCAAAATCCTGTTGTAATCCTGCCTAAATACAGACATATTGATACGGAGACATATGGTTTTAAACCTACGGATTTGGTGCTTTATGTTCCGATATCTCATTGGACGGAATTTGCCCGGTTATGGTATGGAGTAATTCCCGGAACCGGAGTGCCGGTTTATTTAATAGAAAACAATGACTATTTCAATCGCGCCCGCATCTACGGCGAACCCGATGAATATCCCGACAATGACCGCCGTTTCATTTTCTTCAGCCGCGCTGTATTCGAAGCGGCCCGTGCGCTGAATATCTATCCTGACGTGATTCATGCCCATGATTTCCATACGGCATTTACGATGGCATTTCTGAAAACGCATTACCGTTCGGATATGCAGTTTTCAAAAACTGCCGGAGTATTCTCTATTCACAATCTTGCTTATCAAGGTTGGTTTGACCCCGCAAGGGCGCTCGATTTTGCTCAAATCGGCTTCGACCAATTCTATCCTGGCTCTTGGTTCGAGCATTACGGCAAGGTGAATGCAATGAAAACCGGTATCATGTTTGCCGATAAGATTACTACCGTTAGCCCGACGTATGCAAAGGAAATCCGCATTCCATACTATAGCGAAGGCATGCAGGACGTACTGAACTATCGCGGAGCGGACCTAATCGGTGTGCTAAACGGCGTTTATTACGATGAGTGGAGCCCAGAAAAGGATAAATTCATCGAATTCAATTACGATGCAAATAATCTTAGCTTAAAACGACAGAATAAATATGCTCTATTACGCCGTTTTAACGTTGACCCCAATACATATGATATGCCGTTGGTGGGCATGGTTACACGGCTTGCCGAGCAAAAGGGTATTGATTTATTAATTAATAAACTCGAATATTATCTTGAATCGAACACCTTCAGATTTATTTTACTCGGCTCCGGCGAACCAAGATATGAGGATTATTTCAGGCATATTGCATGGAAATATCCCGGCAGGGCATTGATTAATATTGGTTACGATAATGCAATTTCGCACGGAATCATCGCAGGCAGCGATTTTTTGCTTATGCCTTCGCGTTACGAGCCTTGCGGATTGACTCAAATGTATGCTTTGCGTTACGGAACAATACCCGTTGTTCGTCAAACCGGCGGTTTGGCAGACACTGTAATGGAATATGATTACACAAGCGGTAAGGGTTATGGCTTTCATTTCTTTAATTATAATGCCGATGATTTTGCATATGCTCTGCGAAGAGCATTATCAATATATAATTCTGAGCCGCATTGGGATATAATAAGACGTAATGCAATGCACAAAGAGTATAATTCAAGCAATACAGCATTGGAATATCTAAAAGTATTCAAATGGGCTATCGAAAAAGTAAGGAGATAACTACTATTTGGAGGTTAATGTTTATGTAAGGTTAAACAACATTTTGAGTATAAATAACGATTAATTATTCTTCGAATTATATTCAAAAAGTAGTTTCGATTTATTTTTGTATAATAATGTTTTAATAGAGTAGGTTCATTATGCACGATATTCCAATTTATTCAATGCTTCCTTTTGTGCTGATGCTTGCCGCCATTGCGGTAATGCCAATAGCCAAAGAACATTTTTGGGAAAAAAACAAAAACAAACTAATAGTATCAATAATTCTTGCCGTGCCGACGGCAATATGGCTTTTTGCGTCGGGTTTCGGAGCCGATTTATATCACGAAATGGTTTTCGGATATGTGCCATTTATTATTTTACTGGGTTCGCTATTCATTATAACTGGCGGAATTTTCGTCGAGGGCAATCTGGAATCAAAACCTGCGATAAATAGCATATTCTTGGCTATAGGCGCGGTTCTTGCGTCGTTTATGGGAACGACTGGCGCGGCAATGCTGCTGATTCGACCGCTGCTGCATACCAATAAACGCCGACAATACAAGGTTCATACGGTATTATTCTTTATAGCCGTAGTAGCGAATTGCGGTGGGCTTTTAACCCCTCTCGGCGACCCGCCGCTGTTTATGATGTATCTTCGCGGCGCACCATTTGCATGGTTCTTTCATTTAGCGCCCGAATGGCTATTTGCGAATGCCATACTAATTCTGCTGTATTTCTTTGTCGACAAGCATTTCTGGGCAAAGGAAACCGAAGATGTGAAAGTCAGGGAGCATAACTACGTTCGCAAAATTACCATCGAAGGCAGGATGAATTTCATTTGGCTGGCAGGCGTTGTGCTTGCGGTTGCACTGATTAATCCGAATACACTGCACTTTATCGCCGGTAATGAATATTTCGGTTTTCTCCGTGAAGTTGTAATTTTGCTAATGGCTTATTGCTCTCTGAAATTCACTCCTCATATGACACGTCAATCCAACAGCTTTACTTGGGAGCCGATTCTTGAAGTAGCATACTTGTTCTTGGGAATTTTCGTAACCATGGTGCCCTGCATCCTCTATCTCGAAACGCATGCCAATGCAATTGGCGTCAATACTCCTACATTGTTTTATTATGCTTCGGGCAGTTTGAGCAGTTTCTTGGATAATACTCCTACAGCTGTTACTTTCTATTCTCTTGCCGAAGGGTTGGTCCGCGAAAATCCAGCGCTAATCGAAGGAAGTAAAACCGTTGCCGGAATCCCTGAAATATTTATGAAGGCTATTTCAACTGGCGCCGTATTTTTCGGTTCGATGACCTATATCGGCAATGGACCCAATTTCATGGTTAAGGCGATTGCCGAAAGCAATAATATTCATATGCCTCACTTTTTTGCGTATATGCTCAAGTTTTCGCTAATAGTATTGCTGCCGATATTTATTTTGGTTCAGCTGTTATTTATGTAATCTTAAAACACTATTTGGAAACCGGCTCCGCCATAGGAGTCGGTTTCGCGGTAGAACATACCGTGAATACTCTTACCGCTGTAAAAGAATCCGCCGAAGAACAAACCTGCGCCCTTTTCGTTTGTTTTATAAAACACGCCTAATTGCGCCGAATTTGCGCCTGTGCTTACTCCGTCGATGCCGATTAAGCGAAAGTCGTAACCGCCATTAAGCGATAAGTCGCCGATTAGTTTTTGGTCGAAATCAAAGCCGATTTGAGGTATGAATGCCGATGCGTCATCTGGGATTTTATGAAATAGATAGGTGAATCCGAGATATATCCTGACTGGTACGAATTTTGTAGCGACGGTGTATTCGAAGAACTCGCGGCTATAAACATAAGGCAGGCGCGAAAACACGGAATCCTTTGCCATTCCATCTACCAAATGTGAAGAAATATGCGCTATCCTTGCTCTGAAGTAAAAATCACGCTCGAAAAGCCTATGCTTTGAAGTGGAAAACACACCGAAATAATAATCCGATGTCTCGACGGGGAACTTGAAATCCCCTGCCGTTCTAAGCCGAGTGTAAGTGAAGAAATCACAGCCTAATCGCAAACAATCGCTGCTGTCGGTATCGAAGTTGAATAACTCGACTGTTGTGCCGATGTCGAGCCTGAGCTTTTCTTCGGAAAATTGATAGAATGTGCCGATTCGCGGTTCGAAAATATAAGCTGAAAGCGGCTTGAAGAGCAAAGCCGACGCATTTGCAATATAAGGCGCCGCAAGAAATACAAGTAACAAGAAATACTTTTTCATAGGCTTCAATTCCTAATTCCAAATTCCAAATTAAAAAAGGATTGTTTGCACGGGAAAATTAAGACATTTTTGGGGAAAAGGAGACAACAAACCCTGAAAACATCATCACCGGCAAACAATCCAATTGCAAATATAGCGAAAAAAAAATATATCAAATACAAAATAATCTGTTAATTATTTATACTTCTTTGGATATTCGAAAAACAGCAGCTTGCCGGATTTGTCGCCGATAAATTCCCATGAGTCATCAAGAAATTCAATAGCTGCAGCCGAAGCGGTAGGCATATTGTCGATAAAGACACCGCCAAGATGGCAGGCTAATCGTGTTATAACCGGATTATGCCCGAAAAGCAGCGCCATAGAATATTCTTCGGGCAGCGAACGAATTATGTCAAGTATTTTATCAGCTCCGCCGTTATATATTCCAATTTCTTTTCGAATTTTTTCCTGAGGATAACCAAACGCATCCGAAAAAGCCAATGCAGTGCTGAAGGCTCTTTCCGCCGGGCTTGAAATAATCACATCCGGTTTACGAATTTTTTCCTTGAGAATTTTTGCCATTGCCGGTGCATCTTTTTTGCCGCGGTTATTGAGCGGACGCTCGAAATCGCTTATGTTGTTATCGTCCCAGCTTGATTTTGCATGTCTTATTAAGATGATTGTTTTCATAAAGTTATAATGTCATTATAGTAAATCTGTTTTAACGCGCTTAATTGCCACACCGAGCGATTGCAGCTTCTTTTCTATAGCTTCATATCCGCGGTCGATATGATAAACTCGAAGAATTTCCGATGTTCCTTCGGCAATCAGAGCGGCGAGTATAAGCGATGCGCTTGCCCTAAGGTCGCTCGACATAACGATTGCGCCGGTTAGTTTTTTGCCGCCTCGAACGTGTGCAATATTGTCGAAAACATCAATATCTGCTCCTAGTCGTTGCAGTTCAGGAACGTGTTTGAAGCGGTCTTTATAAATATTGTCCGTGATTTTGGAATCGCCTTCGGCGGCAAGCATATATGCCATCCATTGCGCCTGAATATCGGTCGGAATACCCGGATAGACTGATGTAACGATGTCCGTAGGCTTCGGCGCTTCGTTCATCGTTAGTTCGATAGAGTTGCCGGTAACATCGATTTCGCAGCCGGTTTCTTCGAGTTTTGCCAAAACCGATGTTAGATGATATGGATTCACGTTTTCAAGAATTATTTTACCTTTGGTCATCGCAGCGGCAATAAGGTAAGTGGCGGCTTCGATTCTATCTGGAATTGTTTCCTCGTCGATATTTCTCAGGGTATCGACGCCTTCGATTTCGAGCTGAGTAGTTCCAATGCCGTCGATTTTAGCGCCCATTTTCACGAGCATACGTGCGAGAGCCGTGATTTCCGGCTCTGTCGCGGCATTGGTAATATGAGTTGTTCCGCTTGCAAGCGTTGCAGCCATTAATACGTTGCCGGTTGCCCCGACGCTTGAAATATCGAAATGGATTTTAGCGCCTTTTAGCTTTTGAGCGTTTGCCATGACGTATCCGGCTTCAATTTTGATTTCTGCGCCGAGTTTTTCGAGTCCCTTCAAATGCAAATCCACAGGACGCGGACCCCAAGCACAACCGCCGGGCAGCGATACTTTCGCCGAGCCATAGCGCGCCACCAACGGACCAAGAACATAGAACGAGGCGCGCATTTTCTTAACGTGTTCGTAAGGCGCTTCGAAGGAGGTTATCGAGCTGGTGTCGAGGAACAAGTCGTTGCCATTGAGTTCGCAGCGCGCTCCCATCGAATCGAGCAGACGGGACATTGTCCAAACATCGCGAAGATTCGGCGTATTTTTAATGTTGTATGCCCCGGGAGCGAGTAATGCTGCCGGCATGAGAGCTAAAGAGCCGTTTTTTGCGCCTGAAATGCGCAATCTGCCGCAAATCCTCTTGCCGCCTTCGATTATAAATTTATCCATTGCTTAATATTGAGTTAAGTTTTAATTAAATAAAAATAATTCACAAAAATAACTTAATTTGCATAGATATTCAAAGACAATCATTCAATGGTATACATTATCGAAATGGGTTCGCTCATGGATATTACTCTTCAGGAATATGGATTCATACGGGTTGCATCGGCTTCGCCTGAATTGCGCATAGCCGAGCCGGTTTTCAATGCCGGAAAAATTATTGAAATCGTCCGAAAAGCTGCTGCCGAAAGCTGTTCATTGCTGGTTTTTCCGGAGTTGAGCATAACCGGCTATACTTGCGCGGATTTGTTTGCTCAAACTCTGTTGTTGAAAGCGGCCGCTGATGCTCTGTTCGAGATTTCCGAAGCTACAAGGGAGTATGAAATCGCCTTTGCCATTGGTTTGCCTTTTGTTTTAAGGGGAAGGCTGTTCAATTGTGCTGCTGTGGTTTTCAAGGGTGAGGTTCTTGGAATTATTCCCAAAACATACTTGCCGAATACCGGTGAATATTATGAAGAACGCTGGTTTTCGTCGGCTGCAGAAGTCTCTGTGGAACAAATAGAATTAAATGGGCAAAGAATCCCTTTCGGAGCGGATTTGCTATTTGAATGCACAAAATATGGATTGATTTTCGGTGTTGAATTATGCGAGGATTTGTGGGCTGTATCGCCGCCGAGTTCGGCAATGGCAGCAGCTGGAGCGAATGTGATATTAAATTTGTCGGCAGGTAGCGAGTATCTCGGCAAGGCAGAATACCGCCGAAATCTTGTTGTATCGCAGTCGGCACGCTGTATTGCGGGTTATGTATACTCCAGCTCAGGACCTAATGAGTCTTCCACCGATTTGGTTTTCCCTGGACATTTGTTGATTGCGGAAAACGGAGTGCTGCTTGCGGAAAGTGGGCGTTTCAACTTCGATTCTCAAATGATATTTACCGATATTGATTTGGATAAACTAAGCCATGACCGAAAAGTAAATAGTTCATTTGGCTTTAATCAGCTCGAAAATTCTTTTAGGCGCATAGCTTTTGAATTGGCGGCTGCTAAAACCGTTTCGCTTAAAAGAAAGATAGAGCCAAAGCCGTTTGTCCCTTCGGATAGCATTAAGAAGGAAGACGCTTGCAGGGAAATATTTGAAATCCAAACGACGGCATTGGCGCGTCGTTTGAAGCATACAAACTCAAGAAAAGCGATACTCGGTGTATCCGGCGGTTTGGATTCGACATTGGCTCTGATTGTGGCATACAAGACTTTTCAAAAGATGGGTATGGACGAGAAAGGAATAATTGCAGTGTCGATGCCCGGTTTTGGAACTACATCAAGAACACGCTCGAACGCAAATAAATTAGCAGGGCTGCTAAATTCGGACTTTAGGGAAATTTCGATAAATCAAGCCGTGGAGCAGCATTTCGAAGACATAGGCCATGACGGAAGAACGCTGGATATTACTTTTGAAAATTCGCAGGCACGCGAGAGAACTCAAATTCTAATGGATTTGGCGAATAAGGAAGGCGGAATAGCGCTTGGCACTGGCGATTTATCCGAATTGGCGCTTGGCTGGGCGACCTATGCAGGCGACCATATATCGATGTATGGCATAAACAGCGGTATTCCAAAGACGCTTGTGCGATATATCATCGAATGGTGCGCCGATTACGGGTTCGATGGCGAAATTCGTAAATTATTGCATGATATATGCAATACGCCAATTTCACCTGAGCTTTTACCGCCGGACGAAAACGGTTATATTGTGCAAAAGACCGAAGATGCAGTCGGACCATACATGTTGAACGATTTTTTCCTCTATTACTTTGTCAGATATGGCTTTTCGCCTAAGAAGATACTTGCCTTGGCTTCAATTGCTTTCGAGGGAGAATATGATTCAGAATATTTAAGAGACAGAATTAAATACTTCATTAAACGCTTTTTTAGTCAGCAATTCAAGCGTTCATGCTTACCTGATGGACCCAAGGTCGGCTCGGTAGCCTTATCGCCTCGCGGCGATTGGCGAATGCCGAGCGATGCAGTATGCGATTTATGGTTAAAAGACTTGGATTAGTTTTTTTATTATAAAAATATGGCAAACTTTTTGCCGACATTATTTTTAGTATTTATACGTATTTAACTGTCAAGGAATATTTATTAATTTTAAATTAGGGTTCAAACATGTTTGATTTTGAATCTGACCGAAAGTATTCGATTGTTCTTGCCGATGACCATGAAGTGGTTCGGGCTGGCATAAGGAGGCTTTTGAACATCAACAAATCTTTTATGATTGTCGATGAAGCCTCGAACGGTGACGACGCGCTTGAATTGATTAGATATCATAAGCCTGATATAGCAATCGTCGATATATTGATGCCTCGAATGGACGGTATCGAAGTAGCGAGAATCGTTAAGCAAGAGATGAACGAGATAATGGTAGTCATGCTTACTGCATTCGAAGACTCACTTCATTTAGAAAAAGCGCTCGAGGCTGGCGCAGATGGGTATTTAACAAAGGATATAAGCGCCAAGGACTTGATAAATTCGTTGCTGAATGTAATGAATGGCGAACGGGTTTTCAGTAAATCGATAATCAATATCATGCAGAAAACTTATGTGCCGTCGATTCCGGCGGATACGACTCCGATTACAATATCAGCGCGGGAGCAGGAAATTTTGAATTATCTGGCGCTGGGCAAAACAAGCCCCGAAATTGCAGAGCTGCTTAATATCAGCGTTAGAACTGTGCAGAGTCATCGCTCGAATATTATTCAGAAACTTGGCATTAAGAGCGCTAGCGGTTTGATTCGCTATGCGGTTATAAATTTCGGACCCGGTTCATAGTTTTGTTTATACTATTGAATTTTATATGAAAATTGCAGCATATTTACTTTTTATATTACTTATTTCCCAAATCAATACAAAAGCGGAAGATATTCAGAATATCAAGCGCGAAAACATTGGCAAACCTGTCAACAGCGAATATGACGAGTTGATGCCGATTTTAACATCCGACGGTAAAACGTTATATTTTTCAAGAAAAAAGATTCCAGCAAATTATGGCTATGAAAAGAAGGATGATATATGGTATTCAACTCTTCAAGCCGACGGCTCATGGTCTAACCCCAAAAACATAGGTCCCCCGCTAAACAATGATTATTCAAACGCAGTTGTTTCGGTATCTGCCGATGGAAATACTTTACTTGTCGGCGGCGAGTATATTATAAACGGAGAATTGAAAAACGGCGTTTTCATTTCCGAGCGAACGTCGAACGGTTGGACAAATCCAAAACAAATTGATATTAGGGATTTTTATAATGACAGTAAATTCGTGAGTTTTTGTCTTTCGAACGACGGCCAAACATTGTTAATGTCGGTGCAAAGAGCTGATTCGAAAGGCGGATTGGATATTTACGTTACATTCATGATGCCCGACGACATTTGGTGCCGTCCAATCAATCTGGGGAAGGATATTAATACTGAATTTGATGAAAACACTCCTTTTATTGCTGCCGATGGTTCGTCGCTTTATTTTTCGAGCAAAGGGCATGGCTCGATAGGAGATTATGATGTTTTTGTATCGCGAAGACTTGATGATACATGGACAAAATGGAGCAAACCCGAAAACCTCGGTACAGTAATAAATACTGCCGGCGGCGACGCTAATTATATAATTACATCTTCGGGAGAGTATGCTTATTTTGCGTCAACGGAAAATACAATCGGCGGATGGGATATTTTTCGTATAAAAATTCCAGAAAAATTGAAGCCCAAGCCGGTCGTTTTAATTACCGGAAAAATAACGAACAAGATGACAGGACAGCCAATTGACGCAAAAGTGTATTATCAATCATTGCCAACTGCCAAGGAAATGGGTGTCGGCCGAACAAATCCTAAAACGGGTTACTATGCCTTAACGATGCCTGCTGGTTATGTTTACCGGTTTATTGTCGATGGAAAAGACTTTGTATCGATTAGCAAAGACATCGACATGGAGAATTATAATGAATATACCGAAATAACACAAGATTTCGAATTGGTCTTAGCCGATAGCTTGATTCAGATAATTAGAGAAATCGATATGAAAAAAGTAAATAAAGAAACAGAAATACCTGATTTCCTTGATGAGTTGCCTGAAAACATACTTCAGGTTGAAATTTTTGATAAAATCTTTCTTTACTTTCCGTATAACGAGTACCCGCTTAATTCCGAGTATTTCCCTCAACTTGATTATGTGGCTAATATTTTAAATAGATACAAAGATTTCAAATTGATAATAGTCGGACATACCGACAGCCTTGGCACTCCATTATATAATATGAAACTATCAGAACGGCGAGCCAAATCAGCCACAGACTATCTTAATAGCAAAGGAATCGCTCGAAATAGAATCACATTTCGCGGCGAAGGAATGAGCAAACCTGTCGCTGCGAACGACACCGAAATTGGCAGGGCGAAAAACAGAAGAGTGGTTTTCTATATTCTCAAAAAATAATGAATTAAACCTCTGAAAGTATTCGAAATGAGTTATATTTTGATTTACTCGGAATTCATCATTTAAGATTTTTTGCCATTTTCTTATGAAAACATTTCAACATGCCATCGATGGAAGATGTTTTTATAAAAATTTCGAATTACCAACCAATACACAAATCTGTTTTCAATCATAAATTAAATTATATTCATACTTTAGGTCATATTAATTACTTCTGAAACTTAGTATTAATGATAACATAACACTGATATACGTAATATTACGTATTTGGAATATACTTTAAAATGTCTAATT
>CAYLSY010000059.1:3980-10571 GCA_964386275.1 uncultured Hyphomicrobiales bacterium | reverse complement strand
TCTATAACTGAACGGAAGGAATCTTTGACTTTATAAATCCATTCAAGACTTTTGAGGGATTCGACCTGAAAACGAATGTCGTAGCAATCCCTTCCTGCTCTTGTAACCGGTTGCGGAAGAATCATGAAATAGCCAGTGCCGGCAGTAATAAAAGAATAAGTAACCTCGTAATCGAATCGTTCGCCGAATGTAAAAGCGTTGTTTTTTACTTTTCTAAACTTTACTTCTTTTTTCTCAGAAGTTTTTGTTTGTTGTTTGTTTTGAGCTATGGTTGTATAACCGAAAATACCCAATGAAACTAATGCAATAACTAAAGTAGCTGCCAGTCTTGATTTCTTCATAATTTGCCAATAATAAATTGTTACTATTTACAAAGACGTTGTTGTTTAATCGTTTATTTTAAAGTAATAGGACGACATGAAGATGTAAAATATGGTTTTCTGTTCATCTGCCTCCGAAATAGCTTGCCGCTGCGACTGCAATTATGGCATCATAGCCGCCGTATTCGATTTCACGGTAATAAACGAAGAGTAAATAAGTATGGTTCGAATACACTGTATTGCCTTCGTATTGGTCATAAGAAATTTTTTCCACTGTGCCTTTGTCGTGATTAATCCTACCTGTAGCGTAAAGGTAGTTGTGTTTTGCGCGCCGGACCCACTGCCGAAGGTGATAGTATCCGTCTTCCTCGTCGAAATACATCTGCCAAGCTGGCGAGGGAGTCCAACTATTGAAAGAGCCGACCGCGAATACATCTTCCTTCGAAAGCCAACCCTCGGGCGAAAGGAGAAACTCAAGGTAAATATATTCGTCGTTTCCGGCGGAAACAAAGTCCGATGTCATCGCTCCATCTTCGTCGTAATCCCAGTATGTGCCGTTGCGTCTTTGGTCTGAAAAAGTCATTCTAACCGGTCCATTTATTCTTGGATATTCGGCAAGGTTTGTCAGATAAAGCACCCTGTAAGCGTTTTCTGCAGGTATGTTGTCTATTCGGAATAGCTTTCCGGTTCGGGCAAACCCGCCAACCAATGTATTGAAATGATATTTATATTTCTTGTAGTAATCATCTGGCAGAGGGTTTTCGGTTATGTAATATGGCTCGTTCCAACGGTGGTTGAGGTATAGAGCGGCGCTATGCAGGTTGTTGTCCAATAGCGCTTCTCTTGTCGTTACGAGCGCTTCGATTGAAAAAGCAGAACTAGATACTCCGAACAGCGGAGAATAAAAATCTGAAATCATATTGATACTGCATTCAGCCTTCGGTTTAACCACAAAGAACCGGCTTTCGGCAAGCGGAGCGTTTTCGTTGCCCATTTCATAGAATTTTGCCTTCCAGTTGCCTGCGAAATTGAATTTTACTTGTGAATTCGGCACGCTGATTTTGCCTCTATACTGATAATAAGTCGAGGAAATCGGCGCCGATTCCCAATCAATTAGCGTAGTTCTCAAGTTTACTATATCTTGCAAGAAAATATTTTCGTCTTCTATCCAATCGTATGAGCAATGCACGAACTTGACGACCAAAGAAGGAGGTATTTCGCAGGCGACATCGAATTCGATTGTAACCGAGCTCTCGGCATATGCGGCAGAGTATGCGCTTTTGCCAGCATCAATGACTACAACTGGCGGCTTCTTTTCGTTATCTGCCCCGTATGCCCTGATGAGACGGAATTGAGGAGGAGGTTTGTATTCTGAAAAGTCTGTCTGGGATAGAGCTGGAAAAATTGCATTTAGTATAATTAAAATAATATATGTAAATTGAAATTTCATAAGAATTCAGGAATTATAATTGATATTTCTGAAACAATGACAATTTTAAAACCTCTGAAAAATTCTATAAAATTGTCGTTCCGAGCTTACCCGGAATCCATCTTAAAGACGGGCAGACATTATGAAGGTGGATGCTCGAATACAAGTTCAGCATGACAATCTTAACGTAATAATTTTTTCAGAGAATTTATATTATTATTTATAGGAATAATATTTGCCCAGTACCATTTTCCAATTGTCGAATACCAAATAAAAATCGGTTAAAACAATCTTTAAAATTAGTATTTATCTAATAAACGTATAATCAATGAAAGTAAACGTATAATCAATGAAAAAAATTGTATTATTAATAGAATATGACGGAACAAATTTTGCAGGCTGGCAACGCCAATACAACGCCGTAACCGTCCAGGAAGAACTTGAAAAGGCACTCGGAGCTTTGGTTAAAAATCAAGTATGCGTTGTCGGCTCCGGAAGAACTGACGCCGGCGTTCATGCTCGGGGGCAAGTGGCACATGTTTGCGTCGATGAATCTGTAAAAATTCCTGAAGATAAAATTGCCAATGCAATAAATTCACTACTGCCGGATGGAATTCATGTTAAAGGGGCATGCTATTTCAAACCTGATTTCCATGCCCGTTACAGCGTAATTAAAAGGGAATATTCCTATAATGTTCATACTGTTGAAAGCGTCTTACGCTCAAGATTTTCAACTTACTTTAAATATCCCATTGATTTCGTCAAGCTATGCGAATATTCATCACTATTCCTCGGTTCGCATGATTTTACGGCTTATTCTAAACATAATCCATCAACAAAGAGTTATATTTGTAGTGTCGAGGAATGCCGTTGGGAAAAAAACGGAGTCGATGCTTTCAGGTTATGGATTGCAGCCGACAGGTTTGTTTATGGGATGGTTCGAATGATTGCCGGAGCAATGCTTGACTCGGCGCGGCGTTCGGCATCGATTAACAAGCTGAAGAAAAGACTTGACGAAGGAAAACGGATAAATGCGTCGAATATGGCTCCGGCAAACGGTTTGATACTCGAAAGAGTGTATTATGAAGAAGAATTAAATTTTTACTAATATACAAAAGGTAAGCCATGAAAAACATATTATTATCTTTATTCTTTCTATTTTCGGGTCTGTTCTTTACCGGTTGCTCCGACAGCAGTTCGAATCCACTGGATTTTAATCTTTTTACCGTTGAGGACGACTTGAAACTCGGAACCGACCTCGATGCGCAAATTCGCTCGAACCCGAACGAATATCCGCTATATACGGATACGTCTGCCAATGCCTATGTTCAGGGTATTGTCAACGAGATTATAAAATCTTCTCTGATTCAATACAAAAACGTTTTTCCATACAAGGTTCAATTAATCAGAGATAACAACACAGTAAACGCTTTTGCCATCCCCGGAGGATACATTTATGTCTATACCGGATTATGTAAATTTGTCGATAACGAAGCTACGCTGGCTGCGGTTCTTGCTCATGAAATTGGTCATGCGGAAGCCCGTCATTCTACTAAACGCATGACAAAGCAATATGGCTTAGAACTGCTGCTGCAAATAGTTCTCGGCAACAATCCTTCTGAATTGGAAAAGTTAGGCGGCAACCTTCTTACGGGATTGACATTGCTTAAAAATAGCCGCGACGATGAATATGAGGCAGACGAGCTATCGTTTCGCTATTTGCAGACATCAATGTGGTATGCCGGAGCTATAAAGTATTTCTTTGATAAAATTAAAACCGATGATACTGCCGATTTTCTTAAGACGCTTTTATTGACTCATCCTTTGCCAGAAGATAGAATAGAGGCTGTAAATAAGCTGATAAATGATGCAAATCTTCCGCTGCCTAGCGAAAGCAATCTGTTTTCGACGAGATACACTCAGTTTAAAAACAGTTTACCCGGTTAAATGAAGGAATGATTACAAGCGATTGCTAACTCTCTGAAAATATCAAACGGATTAAATTTTTGGAAATCTAAATGAAATTAATTATTTTTATTTGATTTGGTAAAAATATTAAGGGACTATTGATTGGCAAGATTTTTCAAATATTTATTTTTGTTTTCATTTATATTGTTACTTTTCGGCTGCAAAGCTTTTGAAGGCAAAACTTACTTTTCGGGCGACCCTCTGACCGAAGATATAAAAATGGGCGAATCGATGAAAAATGAAATACTTACGAATTCGACTGAATTTCCTGTTGATAAGGATTCAAAGTTGAATAAATACTTACAATCAATTATCGATGAAATACTGAAATCGCCTGAAATTAAGAATAAGACTGTTTTTAAGTATAACATTACAGTCCTCGACAGAACAGACGTAATTAACGCCTTCAGCTTACCCGGCGGAAACCTCTTTATTTATAAGGGCATGCTCAGGTTTATTGATGACGAGGCAACTTTGGCTGCAGTGATTGCCCACGAAATTGCCCATTCCGAACTTCGACATACTTACTTTCGTGTTCGCTCCCAGGAAGGTTTTGGAAATCTAATCGACAAAGCTTTTAAAAAAGACGAATACAAAGCGGCTAAAACCGCAGCTAATATCGCAAAAAATCTATCATTTCTTTCCAATAGCAGGGATAATGAACTCGAAGCGGATAAAAATGCGCTGAACTATCTGAAATCAACAAAATGGTATCCTGCTGCAATGCTTACTTTTTTCGACAAGATATCAGCTTTGGTTTCGCAGTCAGGCAACCAGCTCGACGGGTTGTTGTCCACTCATCCGCTCGCCAAGGATAGAATAGACGCATTAAAGGAATTATCGATAAAAATGAAAATTTTGCCTCCGAATGAAGATAATCTGAATTATTACGGATATCAGGATAAACTTGTCGAATTCGGATTAATCAATCAATGAAAGCATACGAAATACTGATGGCTCAGCTGCAAGCGAGCAAGGGCATGTTATGTGTTGGATTAGACACTGATTTAAACCGAGTTCCACAGCAATTCAAGGGCAAAACAAGTGGATTATTCGAATTCAATAAACGAATAATTGATGCTACTGCTGATTTAGCGGTCGCTTACAAATTGAACTTTGCCTATTACGAGCAATACGGCGCTGACGGCATATCCTCACTCAAGGCAACTTTCGATTATATTCCCAATGGAATATTAAAAATTGCCGACGCTAAACGCGGAGATATTGGAATTACCAGTAAGGCATACTTCCGAAGCGTTATTGATTATTTTAAAGCTGATTCAATCACAGTAAATCCCTATATGGGTAAAGATTCTGTGGAACCTTTTCTTGAAAGCGGCGATGTATTGGTGTTTTTGCTCGGATTAACTTCGAATCCGGGCGCTATGGATTTCGAAAAGCTGATTTGCAATGGGAAGCCCTTATATCAACATGTAATAAAAACGAGCTGCGAATGGGCTGAAAAAGATAGACTCGGCTATGTTGTCGGGGCAACGAACAGCAGTGAATTGAGGGAAATTCGAGAATTTATACCCGACAGAGTGTTACTTATTCCGGGAATAGGCGCTCAGGGAGGCAGTATTGCCGATACGATAAAAGCAAATGCCGGAGGGCCTGCCGTTATCAATGTTTCAAGGGATATTATTTATGCTTCTGCCGGAAAGGATTTTGATGTAGTTGCAAGGGAAAAGGCTATGTTTTATAAGGATGCGTTTGAAGGAATATAGTTTTTGGTGGCGTTTGTCCCTTTTCAAGTGTAAATAATGCATTTAAAAGAGATATGTTCAAAATTAAATTATTTCATTTTCCTTTAATTTTGAAAACATAATAATTACTTATCCAAAATGCCTAATCAATTAATATGAAGAGGCCGGAGAAAGACATAACGGCGCTAATGAAAATGAAGGAGAAAGAACTTCAGAAGGTTGTGCATTGTTATTTTATTTCGTCTCATTCTCTTCTTTTTACTGAATCAGGGAAATGTGTTCAAGTCTTATCCCCGGGCGAAATCAATCTATACGAAGGACCGGATTTTAAAAATGCGGCGATAATTATCGACGGTAATTTCGTTACCGGCGACATGGAATTTCATAAAAAGTCTTCGCATTGGAATCAGCACTCTCACAAAGGAAGCGATTATCAAAAAGTATTGCTACATATTGTTTTAATTAACAATACGCCTCCAGTTTGCAATGGAATTGATACTCTGGTTATTAATGCTGAACACCTGCTGTCAATAATAAGGGAAGAAATTGCTGAATATGACTTGAAAAAGTGCGACAAGGACTATTCGGGGAATGAGATAAAAGTTGATTCGGCTTCGCTATTAGACTTGCAAGATTGGGCGTTGAGCAGGATTATGCGTAAATCATCTGAGGCAGCAGGTTTACTGCAAAGTCATTCTCCTCAAGATACTCTTTCAATACTAATTAAAAGGTTTTTCGAGAGTTATTTTTCTAAACGACGACGAAAGCGTTATAATTGGGAATCGGCAGAAGAAATTACTCAAGGTATAATCGAAACAAGTTTTTCGGGCTTTTGGGATGAGATTTGCAAGAACGGAGTAAATATAACATTACAGGAATTGAACGTATATTTGAAACGAAAAGTATCATGCGAAGGGGAAGGAATACGAAGGGAAATTTTTGTTAACTGCGTTCTGCCACTTTTAATAGCGCTAACAGAAGGTTATTCGAGATTGCATTTATTATCGATTTTCTGGTCAATGTCTTCGGCGCAGCATTACGGCGCAATCGGCAGAAAGTATCCAAAGATACCTCAGAATTATGTCTGGGAGCAGCAGGGAATATTGGAATATATCAGGAATACATTTGTATAGAGTAAGGTTTAATTAATTGCTTCTTGTTCTGTTGT
>CAYLSY010000059.1:0-3970 GCA_964386275.1 uncultured Hyphomicrobiales bacterium | reverse complement strand
AAATTCGATATTTCTGATAGCGTATTCAATTTCGCTAGTTAATTCCTCATAATTTTTACCGCTCGGAAAAAAATACAATGCGGTATCACTCTTACGGTGCAGCCAAGAGTTTATAATTCGAAGACTATTGATGTCATCCTGCGAATAGTTCATGTTGACCGGCTTAGAGCTATAGAATTCTTTTTTAATCACGTCGAATAAAGTGTCAAGAGGAGCTTTTCTACCGAATACTGCTTGCAGGGCTAGGCGTCCGGCGCTGATTACAAATACTTCGACTGTTTTTTCGCGTGCTGAGCCGGGTAAAACCAAGGCAAGGTCATAGTTCCTAATAGAAACAGCTGTTTTAAAGTTACCTGCAAACAGTTTTTTAAGCTCAATAATTTGGTTTTTTACTGCGGAGGCTCTTTCGAATTGAAGTTGTTCGGCAAAACTGTTCATCTTCTTCTCAAGCTGGGCTATAATGCCGGTATCGGCGCCGCTGAGGAAGTTGCGGATTTTTTCTATTTCTGAGGCATACTCGCATTGGTCGGCGCTGCCTGAACAAGGCGATAGGCATCTTTCAATGTGATAGTAGAAACAGGGCTTTCCTTCAGAGTTTTCGGATATTTCCCTTTCGCATTTTCGTAATTTGAATTTTCTGTCTGCCGTATTAATAATTTCCTCGATAAGAGACATAGAACGAAAGGGACCGTAATATTCAGCACCGTCATCTATGATTTCAACTGCTGGAACAAGACGCGGAAAAAACTCGTTGGTTGTAAGCTTAAGGAAAGGAAGACTTCTATAGTGCTTGTCGAGATAGTTAAATTGTGGTTTGCAGCGCTTGATTTCAGCTGATTCAAGCAACAATGCCCCAAGTTCAGTTTCCGTCAATTCCCATCTGATGGAATCTATTCGTTTGAAAATCGATGCAATTTTCTTAGAATTGACAGCGTCTGCTTGAAAGTAAGAGCGGACGCGGTTTGTGAGGGATTTCGCCTTACCGACGTAAATTACGGTTCCGTTTTTATCAAGAAAGTAGTAAACACCGGGCGAATCGGGTAATTTTGCCAGCGTAGGTTCAAGTTTTCTATGGATAAGTGTCGGCGGCTTGAATTGCTTGATTGGGCGGTACTGGAACTTCATTAACTCTTCGGTTGTTGTAATGCCGTGCTCGTCTTCTACTTGTTCAAGCATTTCGATGAGAGTTAGAGCCGTCGCCAGTGCATCACCAAAAGCGCGGTGGCGGTTTTTAATCCTTACATTGTAATATTGAGATAACGAACCGAGATTCTTCTTTTGGTTTTTATTGATGAGCCGCCTTGCCAGTCTAATTGTGCAAAGGTGGGGAAGAGGCGGTGCTTGCTTTCCGAGCAGCTCAAATGAAGACGCTATGAACGACCAGTCGAATGCCACGTTGTGAGCCACAAAAACCGCTTTGTTCATGTTCATTATTTCTTCCAATGGCGATAATGCTTCTTCGAGTTCGGGGGCATTCAAAGCCATTTCGTAATTAATGCCTGTCATTTTCATTATATATGGCTGGATAGGCTGATGAGGGTTGACGAGGCTTTGATATTCCCTAATGCCTTCGCCGCCGCAAACAACAGCGCAACCGATTTCTATAATACGGTTTGCTTTCGGGCTTGAGCCGCTGGTTTCAACATCAACAACAATAAAAGGCGTTTCCCAAAGAGATGTCATTTTTTTTTTAATCCGTTTTACTTTTTTGCAATTCTCTTTAAATAATAATCATTGTGAATAATTATTGACACTGTGCAATAAATCTGACATGTTTATATTGCAGTCAACAAGCATTGAATTAAGCCCCAAATCAGCCGCTGCTTTAATATTCACTTCCGTATCATCTATAAATAAGGTGTTTTCAGGATTGAAACCGGTGTGAGCAAGTACTGTTCTATAAATTTCCGGTTCGGGCTTCCTCATTTTCATATTGAACGAGAGGAATTGATAGTCCAATAAATTAAAGAATTCTTTTAATTCATTATAAAAATAATTATAATGCAAACTATTTGTATTGCTTAGTAGCGCAATTGAACCAAGGTTCTTTAGAGAATATAAGAAATCAATCACATTAGGTTTATATCCTAATAAAGTAGCATTCCAATATTCATCGAATTGTATCGCGCTGATATCTTTAATTCCAAATGCCTTTTTCGCTTTTTCTCTGAATACTTCGGTTGAAATCAACCCTTTTTCGTATTCTAAAAAGACCGGATGTAAGGCAATCTGCCCCAAAGACATGCTGCTCAGAATTTCAGGATTTTCCGAGTGAGCGATAAATTTTTCCACTGTCCTTTTCGGGTCAATTTTATAAAAAACTCCACCGAAATCCAAAATATAGTTCTTAATTCTATTCATTATTTACATATACATACTTACTACAACAATGGGAAATGATTTATTTTGCAAATATTTCATTTATTTCATACTTGATTACATTTGTAAAGAAGCAATCGTTACTTATTCTCTTATAAATTTTGAGATAAAAAAGCCGTCCGAGCCAAACATATCTGGAGTTATCGACAACTTGTATGTATCCTCGTTCATTGTCGGAATATTAATTTCTTTCGATGCAAAAATATGATAAAAAGGACTAGGATGAAATTCCGGGTTTCTTTTTAGAAAATTTTCGACGACTTCATCATTCTCTTCCGGCAATAGCGAGCATGTTGAATAGACAAGCCTGCCGCCTTTCTTCACGGTTTTCGAGTAGAATTCGAGTATTTCGAGTTGTTTGGCGGATTGCTTTCGAATTGATTCTGGAGAAATCTTCCACTTTTGCATAGGCTGACGTCTCAGAACGCCTGTGCCGGAGCATGGGGCATCCACCAACACAGCATTGAATCCAACGGAGAGTTCTTTAGGACTGGCTCCGTTTTTCAACAGTAATGTCGTAATCGATTTGAAACCGAATCTGGAAGCTCGTTTACGTATTTCCTTCAGCCTTAGAATTTCTGTGTCCGAAGATATTATTCTGCATTTATCACGGCAGATTGAGGCTAAATGCAGCGTCTTGCCTCCCGCTCCGGCGCAAGCATCGAGAATCCGCTCTCCTTCTTTTGGCGCCAAGGCAAATGCAGCAAGCTGGCTCGATTCGTCTTGCACTTCTATTAATCCGCGTTTAAATAACTCATTCGTATTAAGTTGCATCCTCTTATTCAAAATAAGAGAAACCGGAGATAGTCTACCCATTTTGCAGTTGATTTCGCTCTTGGAAAGGGATTCGATTGCGTAATTTCTGTCGATTGCCGCTTCATTAACCCTGAGTGTAACCGGAGGCGGCTCGAGAAGTGATTCAGCAATAGCGGCGCATTTTTGTATGGAGTAAGATGTATGGCGGTTTTCGTGTAAATCTCTTAAAATCCAGTCTGGGATGGAGTTACGAAGGCTAATCTTCTCGATAACATTTTCATCTTCAGCGGTTTCGGAATACATAGATTCATCTGATAATCTGATATATCCAGCTTTAATCGCTTTGAGAAATGTGCTTGCGGCATCGCGCGATATAAATAGCTCCGTCAAGTAGTCTAAAAGCGCTATTTCAAATTCTGTTTCGGTTTTGAATAGTATGAGAATAGTATTCTTTAAATGCTCGGCAATTGCTGGCTTTAACAGCCAGCTCAACTGTAAAACAGTAACGACAATTATTTTTTCTTTGTAATCTTCAATTTTTTTTTGCTCTATAAGATACTGCTTTCTTATTAAAAAATCTGCAGTAAGTTTAAGTTTAATAGCTAAAAAAAAGGATTCAGATATGAAAGCTCTTTCCTTGCTTCCGATATATTTCTTTTGCCTGAAGAATTGAGAAGCAAGATTATCCGGAGCCGATGGAGATTTGAAAGCGATTTTAAGTAAATGGGCGCAATGCCCGATAAGAGATTTTAAATACATCTATTTTTTGGTTCGATTTTTGCTAAAAAAATAATTGAATTTTATATTTAATAATGTTTTTTTTAAATTGATTTTT
>CAYLSY010000058.1:0-10594 GCA_964386275.1 uncultured Hyphomicrobiales bacterium | reverse complement strand
TTTTTCAATAATTACAAGAATCATTCTAATATTTTGACATAAAAACATTAAAAACTTGCTCAAAAATCCATCTGGCACGCCTCTTGTAATATGCGCTTAAAGATGGAACTATTGGGACACTCAAAATGAATGTTCCGCCGGACTAACGAACAGGAAGTTCCGTTAATTCATGATGAACTGGTCCGGTTTTTTTTTTCGCAGGATGCGTGAATTTAATTGTTTTTCAGTAAGAGAAGCCGCAAAAAGCGCACAAAGACAGCATAATTCAAGGAGGTACAATGCTTAAGGAACTCTATACCGCTGCGATGGGCATGATGCCCCAACAAACGCGACTGGAAGTCATTGCCAACAACATGGCGAATGCCTCGACTGTTGGCTACAAGCGGCAGAGCGTCTTTGAACGCAACCTCATTTCGGCGCAATCGGCTTTTAATAACGTTGTTGGCGATGTCGAGCAGGATGACCCACCCATCGGTTCCTATATTGACTACTCTCGTGGCGCCTTTGAAAAAACCGATAATCCGCTCGACCTTGCCATTGATAACGATAACGCTTTCTTTGTTGTCGAAGACGACATCGGAAATCAATTTCTGACCCGCGCCGGACACTTTACCCTCGCCGAAGACGGAACGCTTATTACCACGGACGGTAAAAAACTCATCGGCGAGGGTGGCGTTATTAATGTGAAGGAGAATTTCCTGCTGAAGCCTGATTACGATGTTTCAGCCGAATCGGTGCAAGTGCGAATCACCGAAAACGGCGAAGTCTTTGCAAACGAAACACAAGTCGGTACTGTGAAACTGGTTACAGTCGAAAATCCCGATACCATCAGGCAAATTTCGAATGCAAATTTTGCTGTTACTGACGACACCGTTACAAATGAAGTGCCAATGGAAGAAGCGCATATCAAACAAGGATTCATCGAAAATTCGAATGTGAACATCATCAGCGAAATGGTTGCAATGATTGAGCTGCAGCGATTGTTCGAAGCAGGAACAAAAGTTATTCAAACTAACGACAGCACTATCGATACGAGCATTAAAATCGGTAAATACTACTAAGTAATTATGAATTATGAATAAATGTATTCTAATAATTACTAATTTTTTATGAGTAATATAGTTAAAGATAAAAGTTTTGATTTTTCTATAAGGCGATTTTTCTATAAGGATTGTAAAACTTTACAAGTATTTGATAAAAGAAAAAAAAGGAATTTGTTATTGGAAAACAAATCTTAAGAGCAGGAACATCTATTGAAGCGAACATACGGGAAGCTATTAACGGTGAGAGTAGAATAGATTTCATTCATAAATTGGCTATAGCCCAAAAGGAATGTGATGAAACTATGTACTGGCTTGAAATACTAAAAGAAGCTAAAATACTTAATCTAAAGGAATTTGATTCGGTTTAAAGCGACGCTGTGGATTTATTAATAATTATTAAATCAATAATAATCAAATCTAAATCGAATCTTAACACAGTGAAAACAAAATCTTTAATTAATAATTCATAATTACTAATTTATAATTAAAAGAAGTGGATAAGACATTACGAACAGCGGCAACCGGATTGACGGCGCAGCAAAGATATATCGAAATTATTTCGAACAACTTGTCGAACGTCAACACTACCGGTTTCAAGAAATCGCGACCCGAATTTCAGGATTTGCTCTATGAAACATTGCGTCCTGCCGGCGGCAATCGCCGCGCTAATGTCGAGCCGATGAACGAAGTGCAAATCGGCTCCGGAACAGAACTTGTCGCGACTTCGAAAATTTTCAGCCAAGGCGATATTACGCAAACAAATAATTCGCTCGACTTGGCTATTAACGGCGAAGGCTTCTTTATCATTCGAAAGCCAGATAATAGCTACGCTTACACGCGCGACGGCTCGTTCAAACTCGACAGCAACGGACAAATAGTCAATGCACAAGGATTTACGCTCGAGCCGGGATTTACTGTGCCGGACGATGCCGAGGAAGTCCAAATCTCGCGCGAAGGCGTCGTTAGCATTATTTTGAATAACGGAACCGATGAGCAAACGCTTGGGCAACTTGAACTTGCTCGTTTCGTAAATCCTGCCGGATTAAGGGCTATCGGCGACAACCTCTATGTTGCATCGCCTGCATCGGGTAATGCCATCTTCGAAGAACCCGGCACTAACAATACTGGCGAAATCGTGCAATCGCACCTCGAAAGCTCGAACGTGGACATCGTGCAGGAAATGGTCAATATGATTATAGCTCAACGTTCATACGAAATGAACTCCAAGGCGGTTCGAACGGCGGACGATGTGCTGTCGATGGCGGTTAACCTGAAACGATGATTAGTAATTATGAATTAGTAATTATGAATTATGAATGATTAGATAAGTTATAAGTTAAAAGTTATTGAAAATAATGCCTTTAATCTTATCCCCCTTTGCAAAAGGGGGTAGGGGGATTTTAAGAAAAATAAATGCCGACTTTAAAAATAAATATAATCCTAATAATATCAATATTTATCTTAGCAACAACGAATTCTGTTGAGCTAAAAGCTCAATCGACTTTTTCAGCCGATAGATTGACGGATGCTTGCTTGAATTATATTTATAGCGAAGTGGGAGGCGATGCGGAAGTAACGATTTCCAAGAAAATTGAAACGCAGGAATTTACTGAAACCGGAGTTAGCGCTCGTTTCGAAGCAGCAAAAGGTTCATTGAGGGGAAATTGTTTTGTTGCCGTCGAATTTTATTTGGACAGTAAGCTCATTCGACGGATTGAAGTGCCGGTGCGGGTTCGCATCTTTGCAATAGTCGCTGTAGCCGCCGAAAGCCTGTTCAGAGGCAGCGAAATTAACGAAAACCAAATTATTTTCGAGAAAAAAGATATAACAAACTATAAACCTGATGAATTGTTCATAAAAAACGACTTTTCCGGCAAAAAAGTCAAACGCAATATCTCGAAAGGAGCGATTATAACCCGCTCCCATATTGAAGAAGCGGCTGTTATTCGCCGTGGCGCCAAAGTCGATATTATTGTTGAGTCCGGCAGCGTTCATATTCGAGCCTCCGGTGAATCCTTGCAAGACGCCGCGCCCGGAGATACCGTAAGAGTGAGGCGTGAAGGTACATCAACTATTTTACAGGGCATCGCTTCGAGCGACGGCTCTGTCGTTATTTCAAATAAGGCAGGTAAATAAGATGAGAACATTTGCATTATTTATGGCTATATCCTTGCTTGTCTTGGCTCAGAGCGGCTTTGCTCAATTCAAGCAAGATACAAAACGCTCGCTTTTTTCAGATGTGAAAGCCTTCGAGGTCGGCGATGCGCTTTCTGTCTTGATTATTGAAGATACTCAAGCCGATAACAGCGCCACTACAAATTCAGGACGCTCGTCAAGCCTTTCTGGAGGCGCCGATGCAACTGCTGATAACAGCGGCTTTTCGGGTTCTGCAGGTCTCGAAACCGGAAACGAATTTAAAGGTAGCGGCGAAACCACTCGCAAGGAGAAAATCCGCTCCAAGATTAGCGTTCGGGTTGTTGCCGTCGAATCCAACGGAAATTTAAAAATCAAAGGCACTCGCCAAACTACGATTAATGGCGAAAAGCAAACCATTATACTCGAAGGAGTTGTGCGTCCTGTTGATATATCTTCTACGAATTCGATTTATTCATATAACATTCTTGATTTGACGCTTACTATCGAAGGCGACGGCACGGTTTCGAAAGTTCAAGAACCAGGCCTGATAACGAAATTCTTGCAATTTTTATTCTAATGAAATGACTTTAAAGCATATACATATTGTTCGAAATTCGACGAGGCTATTAATCGTTTTATCCTTAATATACTTGACGGTTTTTAGCGCCGAAGCTGCTCGAATAAAGGATATTGCCACAATCGAAGGGGTTGGCGGCGCTCAAGTCATCGGATACGGTTTGGTTACCGGCTTGAATCAAACCGGCGATAATCAGCAGGCATCTTTCACTGTTCAATCCGTGTCAAATATGCTCAAACGCTTCGGTTTGACTGTGCCGACGCTGAATCCGCGAATCAGAAACGTTGCCGCGGTGATGGTTACAGCAACTGTTCCGTCATTTTTGCGGCGCGGTTCGAAAGTGGATGTGCAAGTTTCGTCAATCGGCGACGCAACATCAATTCAAGGTGGAGTACTGCTGATGACACCGCTGTCGCTTGCTGATGGCACGATAGTTGGTATGGCTCAGGGAGCAGTTTCGGTAGGCGGTTACGATTACCGTGTGCTTGGAAGCAGCGCAAGACGCAATAGCGTTACCAGCGGCAGAGTTCCGAACGGTTTGATTCTCGAAACTAATATTGAATCGACATTCATCGATAATCAAAAAATTAATATTGTATTGCGAGACCCTGATTTTACAACCGCAAGCAGAATTGCCGGATTAGTTGCGGCTTTACCGCAGTTGAACAATGCCGCTCAAGCAATAGATGGCGCTACTGTCCAAGTTCAGCTGCCTGCAGGATTGAATCCCGGACAAATCACGGCTTTAATTTCTCAAATCGAAAACCTGACTATCGTTTCGGACCCGACGGCAAGAGTTGTGATAAACGAGCGCACCGGCACAATCGTCGTCGGCGGAAATGTGCAGCTGCTGCCGACCGTAATAGCCCACGGTAATCTTGAGATTTCGATTCAAAGGCAAGTTGTGGTTACTCAACCTGCGCCGTTTACATCGTATCAACCGCAGAATGCGGAAACAGCGATAATTGGTGTCGATGAAAGCATGAGTCCTGCTATCCCATTGAGCTACGACCCGACTGGCGGCGCCAATGTCCAAGACCTTGCAAATGCACTGAATATACTTAAAGTATCGCCGCGCGACTTGATTTCGATATTTCAAGCATTGAAGGAATGCGGCTCGCTGCAAGGAGAGCTGATTATACAGTAATTATTAATTATAAATTAATGAGTTATGAGTTATGAGTAGTATTATAACATAGATTAAGTAGAATATTAAAATTTAAATGTAGCGACATTCCGACTTGTCCGGAATCCTTCTTCGTTTAAGTAACTTGACTCTTTTGAGTTCAAATATGTAAAATGTAATTAACAATAGAATGTAATTGACAATATATAAGTTATGTCATGCTGAACTTGTTTCAGCATCCATCCTTCACATTATGTATCAGCCTGCAAAATACTTTTTGTAAAGGCTTCAAAATATAAAAATAATTAATAAAACACTTGACTGAACCAATCAACATAGGGAAAATAAATACCGGAATCTCGCTAACTGAGCGGAAATTGGAAGATTTACAAACCGTAAGCGAAGATACCAAAAACTTTATCGAATTAGACGATAGCCGCAAAGCCGAAATGGAAAAGGCTGCTCGCGGATTCGAAGCGATTTTCGTGAACATGATGCTTAAACAGATGAAATCTTCGCAACTCGAAGAAGTAGACGCCAATAACGGTTTCGGCTCGGATATAATGCAGAGCTATACCGATATGCTGCTTTCGGAGCAGGTTTCGAAAAGCGGCAAAGGCATTGGGATTGCCGAACTTATTTATAAGCAGTTGAGCGGCGGCGAAGATATGCCTTCAATCACTAATAGCGTTGCTCAAACTCAGAATGCTACATCGAATATGGTTACTGCGAATATTTCGAAGGAATCATATAAGCCTTCAGGCAATTTCTTGGAGCGGGTTCAAGGAAGAATCAGCCAATATAACGGCATAATTGCCGAAGCATCTCAAAAATACGGTGTTCCGACAGAATTGATTAAAGCTGTCATCACTCAAGAATCCGCAGGCAGGGCTGACGCGAAATCCTCTGCCGGAGCCAAGGGTTTAATGCAGCTTATGGACGGTACGGCAAAGTCGCTCGGAGTGAGCAATTCCTATAATCCGAGCGAAAACATTATGGGCGGCGCAAAATATTTAAGTCAAATGCTCGACCGCTTCGATGGAAACCTTGAATTGGCGCTCGCAGCCTACAACGCAGGACCCGGTAACGTCGAGAAATACAACGGAGTGCCGCCGTTCAAGGAAACGCAAGGCTATATAAAAAAAGTTACTCAATATTTCGAGATATATAAAAATCAATAATACAATAGGTCAACTATGTTTACCAATTTGTTTTCATACTTGAAACATGAACAGCAGCTGCTTCGCGAGCTTGTCTTGCTCGCCGAGCGTCAACAAAAGGCATTAATTAAATTCGATATAAAGGAATTAAACAAAGTAACTTCGGAACAGAATGAGCTTTCGAAAAGCTTAAAAGAAGCCGAAACACATCGGATAGAGACTCTGATGAAAATCTTTCGTATTTCGAGAAAAGATGCGGCAAGCATAACGCTTTCGTCGCTCGAAAAGCACTATGAGACAGAAGATTTGAACGAATTACGCAAGCTTCGTTTGGAGCTTCGCGCATTGACTTCGAAGCTTCAAGCTCAAAATTCGATGAACCGTGTTCTTGCGAACAGGGCGAAAATGAGTGTCGGCGAGATTCTTAACATGTTCACCAATGGTTCGAAACATATTTGTAATATTAAAGTATAGGATAAACCTACAAGGAGGTAGAAATGAGCGCCATGCAGACTGCAGAAAATGCTCAAATAAGAAAAAAAACAATCGAACTTGTTCAATCACTTTTCAGTTTGACCGAGAAATTGCCAGATTATGAAAACCATAACCTGAAGCGGTTATTGCAAAATTCCGTTCGTGCAATTCCGGGAACAATCGAGGATACATTAAACGAAAACGGTGAGAAAATCAAGAAAATCAAGAAATATATCAAAGCCGGCGGCATATTGGCTGAAACCCGCGAATACCTTGATTTAATCCACATCTTGCGTTATGGGAAAACTCGTGATTTAATTGAACTGTTAAACGACGTCAACGATTTGCTCAAAGAGCAGTGCCGCTCTTTGAACTTCAACGGCAACGAATACAAGCCTAATTCTTAATTCAAGGATAGCCATGGCAACGTTAAACGCACTGGAACTTGGCAAAAAGGCGTTGCTTGCTCAAAAGTTCGGATTGGACGCAACGAGCAGCAATATTGCCAATATAAATACCAAAGGGTATTCTCGGAGAATTGCCAATTTTTCCGAGACTAGTCCTCTTTTGACCAAAGACGGGTTTATCGGCACTGGAGTACTGGCACAATCGTTGCAGAGTTTTCGCAACGAGTATTTCGATTCGGAAATACGTCGTTCCTTATCTCAGCAAAAGAGCTATGAAAGCGACGTTAGCGTCTTTCAAAGAATCGAGGCTTTTCTCGCGGAGCCTTCGGACATCGGAATGAACGAAATCGTTAGCCAATTTTTCAATGCTTTCCAAAACCTTGCTTCAGACCCCGAAAGCGAAGCCCAGCGCAACATTGTAGTTGATTTGGCAAAAACCATGGTCGACCGTTTCCATTCTGTATCGCAGCAGCTGAGCGATGCACGCAACAATGTTTTAAGCGAAATGGAAACCAACGTGGAAAAGGCTAATGAATTGATTAAACAAATTACCGAGCTGAACAAGCAAATCGTTACTTCTAATGCTCAAAGCACTGGCGATGCTCAAACATACATCGACCAACGTGCAGTTGCACTCGAAGATTTATCCGAACTGGTCGGCATTACTGTTTCGACAAACGACAATGGTTCAGCTAACGTTTATATCGGAGGTATGAACGTTATTACAGGCTCAATAGGCTCAACGTTGCAACTCAGTGAAATTTACAATTCGGCGACCGGCGAACGTTCGATTTCGATTTCCAGAGTCGATGAATCGGGAAATGTTTTAAATACTCTGCCTGTTCAAAGCGGTGAGATTTCAAGCATGCTAAAACACTATAACGTAACGCTGGATAATCGCGACAGCAGCGGAGGTTTTTCGATAGCCAAAAAACTTGACGAATTTGCCAATGCCATTGTTACAAAAGTTAATGCCTTGACCATAACGGGGTATGGACTTGACGACACCGGTGCAACCCCTGTCGGCAGAAGTTTTTTTACTCCTGCCGTTGGTGGCGCTACGGCAGCCAATATCGCAATTTCCGACGAAATTCTGAGCAGTTCACGAAATATTCCATTATCTGATGTTGCTGGAGAACCGGCGAATAACAACATTGCCCGTCAGATTGCGCAGCTGTCCTCGGATAGCAGCTTTTTGGACGGGATGACGCCTTCGGAATTCTATTCAGGCGTTATCAGCCGACTCGGTTCGCTACAATCGGAAGCTATTAACGGACAAAGCGCTACTGAACTAGTTACTGAGCAATTAACAAACCAACGCGAGTCGCTAATCGGTGTCAATCTCGATGAAGAAGCCGTCAATTTAATCAAATTCCAAAAGGCATTCGAAGCGGCATCACAAATTATTACAACAACAAACGATATTTTAACGACAATCGTAAATCTCGGCAGGTAAAATAGATGAGAGTAACACAGAATTCAATGACAGAGCCGTTTTTGCGTAACCTTCGAGATATTCAGACAAGGATGAATCTGAATCAGTTGCGTATATCAACCGGTAAAGCCATAATAAACATATCTGACGACCCGCGTAAGCTCGCCAGCTCTAAGAATTTATCGACTTATATTAATCGAAACGAGTATTATTTAAATACAATTGATAAATCACTCGAAGAACTGCGCGCCGTAGACGAACAAATTGATTCCATTAGCGAAAAGTATTTGAAAATACGCGAAATCGCTGTCGATGCGACTGCTACGGGCAATACTCAGTCGTTGAGCTCTCTTGCAGTGTATGTTAAAGGTCTTTTAACCGACCTTGTTCGTGATGGAAATTTTGACCTATCGGGTAAATACATCTTTTCGGGAACTGCTACCACAGCGGATTCCATTGAATCTGCTGAATCCTCCTCGTCGGACCAACCATTTGAATTAATCAGCGGAGAAGCCACCGAGGACAATCCTTCTGGTTTAAGAGTAGTATTCAATGGCAATTTCAATGATAGAATTGTGGATACGGACGAGCGCTCGAGCGAAGTAATCAATGTTAAAGCCAATGAGCTATTCGGGGCAGATGGTACCGAAATGTTCAATGCGATAATCGAATTGTATAATGTATTGAAATATGATGAAAATGGAGTTGAGCGGACGGATAATTCAGTATTTTCAACTTCTGATACAGAAAAACTCAATGTGGCACAGCAAAAAGTAAGTAATTATTACGATAAAATCAATACAATCGGTTCGAAAAATGGGAGTAAACTCAATCGCTTGGAGATGATACGCGAGCAATTGGTAAACGAAAATGCGCGGCTCGAGGATTTTCGTTCAATCGAAGAAGATTCGGATACGGCGCGCGCTTCTCTGGAACTTGCAAAAGACCAGTCGGCGCTGAATTATTCTCTTCAAATCGGCGCTCAGCTTTATCCTTCGACACTTTTTGATTTTTTCGATTAAAATGAAAATGTTTCAATTCATTACATATTTCATTATATTCGCCTCATTGTAATTTGAAAAAAATAAATATTTTTGATGCTCATATAAAATAATGCATCTTTAAACATATTTTTTAAATGAAGGCTAGCACATTATTAGGAATAATACTTGGCTCTGTTGCAATATTCGGAGCGTTTATTTGGGAAGGCGGCTCATTCGATTCGCTAATCATGCTTCCGGCGATGCTTATCGTGTTCGGAGGCACACTGGCAGCTGGTCTTGCCGGCACTTCCATGTCAACAATGGCTCGAATTCCAAGATTACTTAAAATAGCTTTTTTTCCAAAAAAATTTGAACTCGATGGAATTATACTTCAAATCGTCGAGTTTTCTGCAATTGCTCGCCGCCAAGGTATACTGGCGCTGGAAGCCAAATTAAAGGAGGTTCAGCATCCTTTTTTACGGAAATTATTCCAAGTGGCAATCGACGGCGCCGACCCAGAATCAATACAAAAAGTGGCGGAAAATGAAATTTCCTACATCACCGAGCGGCATAACACAAATATTGGGCTATTCGTCAAACTCGGCGGTTTTTCGCCTACTATGGGAATTATCGGAACGGTTATGGGCTTGATTTCCACGTTAGCTGCAGCGGGAAGCGAGCCGAATGTGCTGATTCATCATATAGCCTCCGCATTTATTGCTACTATGTGGGGTATTTTTATGGCAAACATTGTCTGGCTGCCGATTGGCGATAAACTTCGCACACTGCACAACGAAGAAATTCAATTACTTCAAATCATCGTCGAAGGTGTATACTCGGTGCAGCTCGGCGAGGTGCCATCGGTCATCCGCGCAAAACTTGTCGGAGCTTTTCCGCTTAGCCGGCAAGCAGAAATACTCGAAGAGCATAAAAAAATTCAAGCACGGATTTTTGCTACGAAACCCCAGCCTACTCCTGAAAAAATGTCTGCTGCTGCAGCTATTAAAACAGCGATTCAATCCGAAAATAGCAACCAAACTGTTGTTAAAACCGGTTCCTAAAAACATATTTCACTTGTAATACTCTCTTAAAATAGGCTCACCTATTAATGGGTGAGTTTTTTTCTATTTTCCACTAAAAAAAATTAAATATTTTCTATACATATAATTTAATTATTTTAATTCTTACTGCACGCTTGTATGGTAGTTACAGCCACCTTTATTAATTACAAAAAGAAATTTGATATATGTTAT
>CAYLSY010000057.1:1396-10627 GCA_964386275.1 uncultured Hyphomicrobiales bacterium | reverse complement strand
AATTTTTGAAGGTGTTAAAATTATAGGTGATGTAGAAATAGGTGCGCACACATCGATTTGGTATAATAGTGTTATAAGGGGAGATGTGAATTACATAAGAATAGGCAGCAATACGAATATTCAGGATTTATCGATGTTACATGTTACAAATGGCAGATTTCCACTTGAAATTGGAAATTTTGTTACAATTGCACATTCTGTGGCTTTACATGGTTCAATTATAGGTGATAATATTCTAATCGGAATCGGAGCAATATTATTGGATGGAAGTAAAGTATCATCGAATTCAATAATAGCAGCCGGAGCAGTTGTCAGGGAGGGTTTTATTGTACCTGAAAGGAGTTTAGTAGCTGGAGTACCGGCAAAAGTAATCAGAGAAATCGGTGATGATGAAGTACAAAGAATCAAAGACAATGCAATAAATTATGTTGAGTATGCGAAGGTTTATAAGGAGATGTTTAAGTAGGAAGCATTTGCCATTTTTTAGAAAACAATATTACTCAAAGCATGCTTTTTTTATGGAAATACCCGTCGGCAAAGGCTTTAAGTACTGTCGGTATATTTTTGGGATTACGCACTTTTGCGAGCCATTTGAAAAGAAAGAATATGGGACGAAGCGCTCTAACAGCAAAATTCCCGTGCAGAACGTCGATTAATATAATATTTCTAATGAAGTAATAATAGCGCCAATCAAAAGTATCGGTGGAAGCGCGTTCGAATTGTCTTGTACAGCGAGCCTTTGTTAGAACTTCAATTTGAAAGCCATATTTTGCAGCCCTTATGAAGTATTCGGTGTCGTCAGCATAGATGAAGAAATCTTTATCTGGCAGACCGATGCTTTCGACAACGTGACGATGAATAAGAGGACCTTCGAAAGTAATTCCCACAGCATCGAAACAAACTTTTTTTATGTCATCAGTTGTCATCAACTGTTTCCAGAAACTGCTAAATGGGTTAGTCAGGTTGTAAGAAATGGCAAAGTGATTGAATACAGAACCATCCTTGTTGAATGGCAGCGGCGCACAAATTTTGTTTTCGTTTGCGCTTAACAGTAAAATTTCGAGGCAATCATCTTTAGGAATGATGTCGTCTTCAACAAGCCAAATCCAATCGTGATTATGCTCGAAAGCAAGCTTCATACCAGCATATTCGCCGCCGGAGCTGCCCTCGTTTCCCTGATTAATTACTGTAAGCCCTTGCTGCTCGGCAAGCCATTCGGCGGTTCCATCGCTGCTGCCGTTGTTGACGACTATAATTTCGTCAACTTTCTGAGTAGAGCGCCTAAGGGAATCGATAACGATTTTCAAAGTCTCGAGCCTGTTGCGGGTTACGGTAACCGAAGCAATGCTTTGTTTCATGGAAATTCCGATAATATTCAAGATAAGAAGTTATTCCACATAATCGGCAATGATTTCGGCAATGTCTTTGACAGTGACTGAATCGACCAAATCCTTAGCTTTTACGCCATCGGTAAGCATAGTCATGCAAAACGGGCAATTCAACGCCAAGAGCGAAGCTCCGGTTTCGAGCAACTCTTCGGTTCGTTCAATATTAACGCGTTTACCAACGGTTTCCTCCATGAACATTTGACCGCCGCCGGCTCCACAGCAAAAAGCGCGGTCGCCGTGTCGTTCAGGCTCCAAAAGTGTTAATCCGGGAATTGATTTCAAGACTCTGCGAGGTGGTTCGTAAAGATGGTTATATCTGCCAAGGTAACATGAATCGTGGTAAGCGGCATTGATACTTGTTTTTGTATCATTTTTCAGCTTTAATGAACCACGATTGATTGCATCGAGCAAAATTTCGCTATGGTGGAAAAGTTCGTAATTACCCCCGAACATAGGATATTCGTTTTTCAAAGTGTTATAGCAGTGTGGACAGAAAGTAATGATTTTCTTGACGTTATATCTGTTGAAAGTCTCAATATTCGCTTTGACGAGCATATCGGCGAGGTATTCGTTGCCGGTGCGGCGAGCAAAATCGCCGGTGCATTGCTCTTCTGAACCGAGAATGGCGAAGTTGATGCCAGCTTTTTGCATTAATAGGGCGGTAGCGAGTGATATTTTCTTTGCGCGGTCGTCGAAACTGCCGGCGCAACCTACCCAGAACAAATACTCGAAATCGGGATATTCAGCAGCTGTTCGGACACCGGTGCCTTCAGCCCAATCGCCCCGCTCGGCAGCAGAAAACGCCCACGGAGTGGCATTGGTTTCGAGGTTTGAAAATGCGGGTTGGATTTCCTGCGGAAAATTCGATTCCATCATAACGAGCGAGCGGCGCATACCTATGATTGCAGGCACATGTTCAATAGAAATCGGACATTCCTGCATGCATGCGCCACAAGTAGTACATTGCCATAAAGCTTCAACACTTTCATAATCACCGATGAATTTCTTATTGAGTATTGATTGTTCTGCTTCTGACATAGCAGGCTCCGAATGGCTTTCAGTTGATACCGCTGATAGTGCCTTGTTTTTCTGGATAACAAAGGCGGCTTCGTCGGTGCGGCGGCGAATTTGCACGATGATTTCGCGTGGACTAAGTTCTTTGCCGGTATTATTTGCCGGGCAAACGGAAGCGCAACGACCGCAATGAGTGCATGAATAGCTATCGAGCAGGTTTTTCCACGATAGGTCATCGATGTCGACAATGCCAAATTTTTCGACGCCTTCGCGCTCGAAGTCAATTGGTTTCAACGTGCCGGGGAATTCGAGCGAAGAGAAATAGACATTGGGAATTGAAGTATAGACGTGCAAATGCTTTGAAAATGGCAAGTAGTTAATAAAGTATAGAATTGCGAGGATATGGACCCACCAAGTGATTTCGTAAATATATTGAGCCGAGCGTAAACCGAACATCGGGCTTAATATTGACGAAATAGGTCTAAAAGCAAATAAATCATACGGTTCGGTTCTACCCAAAGCAGCATTTTGAATAAAGAGTGATAAGCAAATTGTGAAAATCGAAAGCAGCACGATGGCGGCATCTTTTTTTTCGGCTGCATCGCCCTGCAGACGCGGCACTTTTGCAATGAACCTGCGATAAAGCGAGAACAGAATTGCAATCATTATTGCGAAGCTAAAAATATCGTTTGATAATGTTATCAAAGTATAAACCGGACCAAGAAAGCGCCAGCTGAAATCGTTGAAGAAACCTTGAATAACAGCCTCGGAAGCTGAAAACAAAAGGACAAGGAAGCCCCAGAAAATCGTAACATGCAGTATACCGGCTGTTTGTTCGCGTAGGATTTTAGTTTGGGCGAAGGCGACAGTAAGCATATGCCGGAAACGTTTTATCGGTTCCGAAGTTCTGTCTTCGGGCGCGCCGGTTTTAATTTTTTTAATAAGTTTTCTAATGTTAGTAATAAGTAATGCAGCAGCGGCAATAAAGATTATGCCAAAAATGATGCTTTTGGGGTACATTTTATCTCATAAAAAATATAACAATAAATTTGTTGCAAATATACGAATTAAAAAATTATGAATAATAAATTATGAATGCAAGAAGTATACTTGTGGGTTGTAAGAAAGTCCATAAGAGCGGTTCCTTTCTGGCTTGTGCAGAAACGTTGTTTGCCAGTATCGGAATTTATATGTTTTTTATGATTTATGGGATTATTAATTCTCTTAATGTTTTGAAATTTCTTATTTTTGAAAATAATTCACAAGTTTAATTAATAATTAGAAGATGATGGCAAAGAAGATATTGGTCAAACCGACAAAAGAGCCAGTTAAGGCGCTTATACCCGAGAAGTATCAGGGAGCGATTTATATCGGATTGCTGCTTGTTGCGATTTTTGTGTTTTTCAGCGGCGCAATATTCAGCGGAGGATTTAATGCAAGCGACAACATAGCGTCGTTCAGCTTTAAAAACATATTGGAAGAAGCAAAGCGCTCGGGCGATTTTCCGTTATGGATACCGAACATATTCGCAGGATTACCCGGTTATGCTGCTATTTTGATAACCGGCGACCGTTCGTGGGACATAATTGCGCAGTTTTTTTACGGAGTAACCAATTTGTTTGGTTCGATATTTTCGAGTGACGCTGCACGGGTTATCAGCTATTACATGATTTATGCAGTAGGTATGTATCTGCTGATTCGCACAAAGAAACACAGCCGCTTTGTTGCATTTGTTACTGGTTTTGCCGCTGTTTTTTCTACTTACGTTATCACATGGGTAATGATTGGGCACAACACTAAACCTTTGGTGCTTTGCATGGTGCCTTATGCAATTATGTTTATGGAGAATTTGCGCGAAAAATTCTCGTTAATATTTGCAGCACTACTAATTTTTTCACTGCATATTATGTTCGAAGGCGGTCAGCAGCAAATCGCATTTTATGGTTTATTGATTTTTGCTATTTATCTGCTCTACGAATTCTTTGGACGGATTGTAAAAAAGCAAGAGCCTTTGAAAGTACTAAAGCCTGCATTGATGATAATAGCAGCCGGCGGTTTTGCATTTTTGATGTCGGCGGACAGGTATTTGGCGGTATTTGAATACACGCCATATTCAACGCGTGGCTCGGCGCCTATTGTCCACACCGAAAAGCAGCATCAGGATGCCTCGGGCGGCAACGATTACAGTTATGCGACAATGTGGTCGTATAGTCCGCAGGAGGCAATCAACTTTTTTGTTCCGAGTTATTTTGGGCATGGAATACGGGATTATCAAGTCAAAGGACAGAGAGAGAACAATAAAGTCTCGACATACTGGGGACAAAAGGAATCGGAAGATTCGCCGCCATATATGGGCATAATTATTCTCGGTTTGGCGATATTGGGCGTAATAATGTACAGGAAGGACGTGTTTGTTCAATTCCTTGTAATATCAGCGATTTTTTCGTTTTTCCTTGCGATGGGAAAAAATCTTCCGTTTTTATATGATTTATTTTACAATTATTTCCCATCGTTCAACAAGTTCCGGGCGCCAAGCATGGCATTGGTCATAATGCACTTTGCCGTGCCGATACTCGCCGGTTACGGACTTACGGGAGCATTGCGCTGGCGTGAGAATTTCGGAAAGGGCGAAAAACGTTTAGCAATGGGCGCAATCATATTTTCTGGAGCGTTTCTGGTTGCTGGATTATTGTTTGCGGCAATGAAATCAAGCTATATCACAAGTGTAACAGCGTCGGAGAAAATCGGTCCGTATTTACAGAATGTACCGGATTTACCGGAATTTATCTTTAATTCCGCATTCACGGACTGGATGCTCGGCGGCTTGATGCTTGCAGCGGCAGCCGTGCTGCTATACATGTTTGCTATGAAGAAAATACCATATACTGCTCTATCGATTGGACTTGTAGCTCTTATTATATTCGATTTATGGCGTATTGATTACCGCAGGATGGATATATCAAAAACTACATTGGAAAAGGAAGTGTTTACGTCGCAGGACGCAATTTACAAGCCTTTGCAAAAGGAAATGGCAGCTGGGGTATTCAGGATTTTCGACATGAACGGAAATGTTCCGGCGTATTATGGTTTGCAAAACATAAATGGTTACCATTCGGCAAAATTAAGGATTTATCAGGATTTGCTTGATGTTGCCAATACTCAAGGATATGAAGGTTCGACGTCGGTTCTGTTTAATCCATTTTTATGGAACATAATGAATGTCAAGTATATAATCTATCCCGACCAGAAAACAAATAAACCGATGGTTTATCCGAATCCCGAAGCGTTGCCGCGCGCATTTTTTGTGAACCGAGTCGAGCAGGCTTCGCAGATGGATATATTAAATCATTTGAAGAACAAAGATTTTGTGCCGCGGGACCTTGCATATATTGAAGAGCCGCTGCCGGTAAAGCTTGATACGGCGGATACAAACTCTGTTGTTACCATCGAAACATATAAAAACCAGTATATCAAGCTGAAAGCTAATGCTGTGGGCAATAACCTGCTATTTGTAAGTGAAATTTATTATCCTGTTGGTTGGAAGGCTTATATTGACGGGGTGGAAACGCCGATTATCAAGACTAATTATGCATTTCGTTCGGTTATTGTGCCTCCGGGCGAACATACAATTGAATTTAAGTTTACTTCCAAGACGTTTGAAACCGGAAAGACGATGAGCCTAATGGCGAACATTGCTACGTTATTGTTGCTTGCAGGTGGAGTAGCGCTCGTATTGATTAAAAGGAAGAAGGAAAATCCAAGCGAATAACATGTATGACACAATACATAATCAATAAACTGATGCACGACGACATATTAGCCCTTCGGCTGACTAACGAGCAGGCGCTGAGGGCGGTGCGTCATCCAGTATCGGTAATGTTAGTCGATGTGCGCAGTTTATATAATGTCGGCTCGATTTTCCGCACTTGCGATTCAGCATTGGTGAAGGAGCTTGTGCTATGCGGTTTTACGCCGTATCCGCCGAGGAAGGAAATAGAAAAAACCGCATTAGGAGCCGTCGACACCGTTCCATGGCGGTACGAAAAGAGTGCTTTGGATGCAATCACAGAGCAGAAACAAAAAGGGGAAAAAGTCTTTGCCGTTGAAATCACCGACAAGAAGCGGGAGTATACTACATTACAGGCCGAAGAATACCCGATGTGTCTTGTTCTCGGCAACGAATTGACGGGACTTGACAACAAAGTAATCAATGCTTGCGACGATGCAATTGAAATTCCGATGTTCGGAGTCAAGCACTCGCTGAATGTGGCTGTAGCTGCGGGTATTGTTATATACGAGGCTGTGGAAAGAATTAGAAAGAAAAGGTTTTGACTTGAACCCTTTGGAATACCGATGAATTAGTATATCTTAATACAATAATCCTTGAATACTATTAAGCACAGCTTAATCATTGATGTATTCCGAGTAATTGTGAATATATTTTTTTTGATTATTTAATACAAAGCATAGATGACGAGAGAGTTATTGAAATTCAACGGCAAGTATGTATTGGCTTCGAAATCACCGAGAAGGAAGAAACTGCTTGAGCAGATAGGATTGACATTCGAAGTAAAGCCTTCGTCGGTAAAGGAGAAGGAAGTGTATTTCGATGGGTCGCCTAAGGAATATGCTCAAGCGCTTGCCGAAATGAAAGCGCAAAACATAGCCGCAGAATACAAACACAGTGATACGATAATAATCGGAGCAGATACGATAGTCGTGCTTGACGGGAAAACATTGAACAAACCAATAGATAATAACAATGCGATTGAAATGCTGAAATCTCTCAGTGGACGAACTCATACGGTATTAACGGGAGTTGCGCTTATAGACTGTGTTTCAGGAATTATGTTATCTAATATACAGACAACTCAGGTTACTTTCCGCGAACTCGATGACGATGAAATAGAGTCGTATGTCGCTGGTGGTTCTCCGATGGACAAAGCGGGCGCATACGGTATTCAGGATGATTTCGGGGCTGTTTTTGTATCCGAGATTGCGGGCTGTTATTATAATATCGTTGGTTTTCCGCTGGAAATGTTCTATACGATGTTGAAAAATCTGCTCCAGCTAAGGAAATGAAGAAAAATATTGCCGATAAATTACAGACATTTGCTCTACTGTCGCCGTGGATTGTGTCTTTTTGCGCATTTTGGCTTTATCCTTTGCTTTATTCGGCTTATTTATCGCTTACTAAATACTCGACCTTGACAAATGATGCAACATTCATCGGATTCGACAATTATTCGAAAATATTTTCGGACCCGGCATTTTATCAAGCTCTTAAAAACACCGCTATATTCACTTTCGGCACTGTTCCGGTAACAACGGCATTAGCGTTGTTCTTTGCGGTTTTGCTTAATAGTCGTTCAGTTCGGTTCAAGAATTTTTTTAGGGCATCGTTTTTTATGCCATCGGTAACATCGCTGGTCGTTATCTCTCTAATTTTTGCGAATCTATATTCTCAGCAGGGTTATATCAATACTTTGTTATCTGTCATCGGTTTGCCGTATCCAGAGCGGGGCTGGCTGCAAGAACCTTCAACAGCATTGTTTGCAATAATGGCAATGGATGTTTGGATTTCCACGGGATATTATGTCATACTCATTCTTGCAGGATTGCAGACAATATCGAACGATTTGTTCGATTCGGCAAAACTCTCGGGAGCTGGCAGTTGGCAAATTTTTCGGTATGTTACGCTACCGATGCTGCGTCCAACGCTGCTTTTTGTTGTTGTCATCAATACTATTAAATCATTTCAAATATTCGTCGAAATTTTTGTAATGACCAAGGGCGGACCGTTGGGAGCAACAACCACGCTGGTTTATCAAATATTCGTGAATGCCTTCGGCAAGGCTGATGCGATGGGATATGCAGCTGCGCTGGCTTATGTTCTGTTCGGGATGTTGTTGATATTATCGATGATACAAATGAAAATACTCGGCAGCAAGAAATAGTTTAGTTACTTTTGGAACCCAGTTTAATGCTAATTTCGACGGCAATTCGCCACGAGCCAACCTTGTAATCATCACCGGCAATGGGATTTATCGGCAAGGAATATTGAAACATTGGGCAAATGTCCACTTGTTTCGATAAAGGTATATAGAAGCCGACGATTGGTTCGAGTGTGAACACCGGAGACTTGATTAATTCATATTTTCCGTCTTCAATTGTATTTGGGTTAGGATTGGAGTAAGAATAAATAAAAGGGATGTATTCGCCGGACATCAAGGTAACAGCTTTAGTCAGGTTTTCTTTCTCATGCTTAATGTTAGAGGAGAGTGGGAAAGAAACGCCTGCGCCAAAGCGGACAAACATAAAATCCCAAGGTTCAAATTTAATGTAAGGCTCGAGCATAATATTCATAATACTTAGATTTGCCCTGTTACGAGTTAGAATGGTAGCGGGTTCGCTGTAATCCGGTTTTGAGAGCGATTGGACGGTGATGGTTTCGTATTCCCTGTAAGACGCTTCGGTGGTTCTGCTGTCGAGCGCAACGGCGCATCCCCAAAGGAAATCTCCGCTCAGTTCGTGCTCATAAAGAGCGCCCAAAGTAAAGCCAAATGAGACTCCATTTTCGAAGTAGCAGTTGCAGTTTTGAGACAGGAATTTTCCATTGCCGAAGTTTTGCCCCAAGGCAATAAATGCTCCAATACGTCTGTATACTTGGTCTTCTTCGACGAATATGGGAGAGCTCGCTTGGGCAAATACTGCGTGATTACTTGTTATAAACAATATAATCAGAAAATATTTCTTCATTATAGGCACTAATAAGGTAGCATAAATTATTATTTTCAATTATGACGAAATAAAACAATTAAAATTAGTT
>CAYLSY010000057.1:0-1296 GCA_964386275.1 uncultured Hyphomicrobiales bacterium | reverse complement strand
AATTTCTTGATAAGTCATTTTAAATCAAACAACTAGAAACAATGCGATTTGTCTATTGAGAAATTTAGGTTTATAGTAAACATTAAAATTTAGTCGTTTACTAATAAATCATTGATAAAACAATGGTTTCGGACATAGCGGAAAGAATCTTGGACGAAGGTATTCAGGTAATATTTACTCGATATAAACACCGGCGCCTATGAAATACTCTGTTCCTTCGATTCGTTCGATGAAAACAATCTTCTTTTGTTCTTTTCCGGTATTCGGATTGATGTAATAATACTCGACATAGCCTTTTCCGTTTGCTTTGATGACGTCCACCATAAGACGGACGGGATGGTTTCCTTTCGAGTCGGTATAATCGTAAAGGCTTGTGCCTTCGAGCGATTTGTTCGTAGGAAAGACAATGCTGAAATACGAAGTATCGTCCACAAAAAAGTAGCCGCTATTGTCGTCGAAGAAACGCACGGAGTCCATATATGCAACCATAAACTCTACTTGTTTTGTTTTAGAGAAATCAAATGTTTGAAATGTGTGTGAGAGCGCTTGAGCAGTAGCTTGAACGGCTTGACGGGCAATTTCCTTGTTCAAACCGGTTTCGTCGATAGACCAACCATCCATAAAACTTGCAAAGAAACCTGAACCAAGGTAATAGCGTGAGCCGTCAATCAAATTGACATAAGCGATTTTTTCTTCGTCTGCTCCTGTTTCGGGGTTAGTCCAAAAGTGATGAATAGTGCCGTAACCAAATGTGCGGAGGCTGTCGCTCATTTCGCGAGCATAGTATTTGCCGTGCGAGTCTTGGGCATCGATATAGTTTTTGCCTTCGCGGCTATGGTCGATTGGATGGGCAACGCAAGTTTGATTTGTGTCGTAGCAATAGATATAGCCGCTGTTGTCGCTAAGGAAGCGGGCATTTTCGAGCATTGCGCCGATTAATTGAGCTTTGAAATCATCGATGGCATAATATTTGTTAAAAAAACCCGCCAAGCCATCGGAAAAAGAGTTAACGAGTGTTATTGTAATTTTATGGTTTGCGTCGAAAGCGTTATAAGTCTTTGTTACAGTAGGATTAGCAGTATCTTCTTTGCATGATTGAAACATAACTGCCAGCGAAGCAAGAAAAAATATCAATACCAGATTTCTTTTCATAAAGCCTAATTAAATCTCATTGAATAATAACACAAATTACTAAAAATAAGTTATTTTTGCAATTATAACATGAATTGCTAAAGCTTGATAATGAATAACTCATTTAAAAAGAAATTACCTATTGATATTCAATATTTAAGCGGA
>CAYLSY010000056.1:0-10679 GCA_964386275.1 uncultured Hyphomicrobiales bacterium | reverse complement strand
AACCAATAATTTTAGCCATTCGCCCTATTTTTTTTTTATGATTTTTCTTGTTAAAATAATTTTGAATTAATAAATGACCAGACAAAATTATTTCATTATTCAAGGGGAAGAAATTGAGCACAATCACTGGGATTATCGTTTTGTATATGTTGTCTATGTCGTTATTAGCAAGCGACGGCAATTCGCGAAATGAAGAAACTCTATTCGGCGGCGGCGAAATTCGCCACGGCGGCTATGGCGGACCGGAAATGAAGGTGTCGCAAATCAATGGCAATACGGCATTATTTCTGGGCGGACGCGGCGGTTGGATTATTAACGGAACATTCTCAATCGGACTCGGCGGTTATGGGCTGGTAACCAACCACACAATTAGCAATTACTTTCTTAAAGACACAGCATGCTATTTGCGTGTCGGTTACGGCGGATTGTTTTTGAATTACACAAACGAATCCGATAAACTCATCCATTTCACTATCAATGCCTTGATTGGCGCAGGTGGGGCTGCCTATACCCGTTCGTGGGACTATTCTTGGGATTGGCATAACGATGATGATTGCGATGGAAAATGGAGTTACGAACATTCCGCTTTCTTTATTTTCGAACCCGGCGTTGGCATCGAGCTAAACTTGACCGGCTGGATGCGAGTCGAAGCGGGCGCCAGCTACCGCTTTGTTTCGAATCTCGACTTGAGCCGCACAACTAACAAAGATTTGAGCGGACTTTCGGGTAATTTAATTTTTAAATTCGGTTCATTTTAATTCAATCCGGGAAAACACTCTCAACAACTTATTATCAATCACAATTTCCGGAAAGAAAATGAAAAGATTATTCAAAATACTGATTCTAACAACTTTTTTATTTACTGTTAACTTACACGCCAAAGAAAACAAACCGCCGGATAAGCTGTTAGCATCAACAGCAGCGGCAGTATCATCAGAAAATGCTTCGCTAAGTGGATATGTTATTGACGATAAAACTGGCGAAACAATTATCGGCGCAACCGTGTTTGTCGTTGGCACTAAAAATGGCGCCTATACCAACAAAAACGGATTTTTCTCCGTAACAAATATTCCAGAAGGAGAATATACCGTCAGAGTATCTTATATAGGATACAAGAAACTCGAAAAGCAATTCAAATTTAAAAAACACGATTCTTTTCGTGAAACATTCGTCTTGGTACCTGAAGCAATCACCTCGAACGAAATCGAAGTAACCGCCGACCGCGAAGTCGAAAAGCGGCAAATTTCAATCAGCAAAATTGACGTGCCGATTGCCAACATCAAGGAAATCCGCATCGCCGGCGAATCGGATGTTTTCCGGGCAATCCAGATGTTGCCCGGTGTGTTGACTTCGTCGCAAATTTCGAGCGGATTGTTCGTCCGCGGCGGCTCACCGGACCAAAATCTTGTGCTGCTCGACGGTTCATCGGTTTATAATCCTTCGCATATTTTCGGTTTTATATCGACTTTCAATTCCGATGCTATAAAAGATGTTGAGTTAATCAAAGGAGGCTTTCCGGCAGAATTCGGGGGGCGTTTATCGTCTGTGCTTAATATAACGCAAAAAGATGGCAATACGAAGGAGTTCAAAGGCAATGCAGCATTAGGCATTATCTCCTCGAAAGCCTCGCTCGAAGGCCCAATCGGCAATGGTTCATGGTTTATCAGTGGCAGAAGGACATATTTCGATTTAATATCGGGTCCGCTCGATACAGACCCGCTCAATCCGCTGCCGGTATTTTGGTTCTATGATATTAATGCTAAATTAACTCAAAATATCGGAAAAAACGACAAATTCTTCCTTAGCGGATTTTCGTCGCAAGACAATTTCGAATTCAACAACTCTGGCGTCAAGGGCGACCTCGGAGTGAAAAACTGGTTGATTTCGAGCCGCTGGACCCATATCTTCGGAGACGACCTATTCTCGGTCTTCAATCTTTCGAGAAGCACATATATTAATACTTTTAATGTCAATATGAGCGGCTACAAAGGCGTTATCGACAATTCCATTTCCGATTGGACCGCAAAAGCCTCGCTCGAATGGTTCGCATCCGAAAAATTGACGGCAAAATTCGGTTACGAAGGCATTTTATATGAGTTTAAATATTATCAAAACTTTACCGGCAATACCGACACCATCGTATCCGGCAGCAGCGGCGGCGCTTTGAATTTAAAGCTGGATGATTTCAACCACAGCGTGTTTGCTCAAATAAATTATCAGATTTCTGAACTATGGTCTGTTCAAGCAGGTTTAAGAGGCAATTACTGGAGGTTATGCGAACATTTTACGATTGAGCCGCGCCTTGCCATCCGTTGGCAAGTAAATGAAAATATTGCAGTCAAGGGCGCCTACGGCAGGTTTAATCAAAACCTCAGACTTGCGTCGATGCAGGATTTCTCTTTCTTTGACACTTGGCTGGCAACAGACAGAACTGTGCCAATAAGCTCGGCAGAACATTATATTCTAAGTTTGGAAACAATTCCCGGCGATGGCTATAACCTGAACTTCGATGTCTATTATAAAAAGATGAACAACGTAAACGAAATAAATATGACGAGCATGGAAGGAGATAAAGTCAAGGACGTATTTTTCATCGGCAATGCCGAAGCCTTTGGACTGGAAGTGTTTCTGCAAAAGAAAATCGGTCGTCTTACCGGTTGGTTCGGTTATGCGCTCGGTTTCATTGATTCGCGCTTCGATTCCATCAACAACGGAAAATCTTTCCGTCCGAAATACGACCGCCGCCATGACATGAAGCTCGTATTGCAATACAAACTCGACGACGACTGGGATTTCGGCGCAAGTTTCGTTTTCCAAAGCGGTCAATCTTATACCGGAGCCACATCTCGCGGTCAAAGTAAAATTCCCGGACAAAGCTGGGGGCGCGGTATTATATTTCCATCGCAACGCTATGGTTTGCGTTTGCCGCCTTCGCATCAATTAAATGTAAATATTACTTACAATTTCAAGTCCTTTGGTTTGCCGTCAAAGTTATCGCTTGATATTTATAATGTTTATAACCACCGCGACATACTAATGAGATATTACAAAATGGAAGGCAGCGAAACTGTCGTCGAAGACGTCAAGCTTATTCCAATTATTCCCAGTCTTACATATGAAATATCATTTTAATTAAAAGGAGAATAGAAATGAGAAAATATTTATTATTCGGCAACAATAAACGCGACACTTTCCTTTATTATTCAAGCTATTTTATAATCATTATATTAGCTATTCTCGGATTGCTGCTGACTTCCTGTGGCGACGACGCTCCGACCGAATATATTCAACAGTATTATGTCGAAGGCTATTTGATTGTCGGCGAGCCTATTCGCGACATTAAAGTAATGAAAACATTGCCAGTTACAGAACCGTTCAGCATGGAGCGCAGCCTTATTCGCGACGCACAGGTGAAAATAATAGGCGACGGCCAGGAATTTAATCTCTACATAGAACCAACCGGCGATTCGGGCTACTATTTGCCAGATGTTAGCTATCTTGTTAAACCGGAGACAGAATATTCGCTCGAAATAACGCTTTCGAACGGCACGAAAATCACTGGAAGTACTAAAACATCCAAGACATTCGAATGGGTTCAACGCCCAAAGAAATGGATACAGTATCCGATTGATACCGCCAATTTGCCCGGAGTGGAAACGATGAAGTGGAGCGCTTGCGAACCAGTAAAGTTCTTTTACGCCCAATATATACCGCTCGATACGCTCAATTATGGCAAATACCTTCCAGAACCAACAAACGAACTTAACCGCCGTGTTTATAAAACGCACGAACACGATGAATTTAAAAATGAGCCGACCACCGGTCATCTTGTCGCCAACACAGAAAGCAGTATTGTTTGGATGGTGTTTAAGTATTACGGTTTATATGAAGTTGTCATTTATGCTCCTGACGCTCATTTAATGAACGGCGGCATGCAAAACAGTATGTTTTACGAATACCAGCCGCTGTTGGAAAACGTTGTCGGCGCCGCTGGATTTTTCGGCTCCGGTTCTGTCATCCGCGACACTATCTTCTTGCTTAAAAATCAACCCTAAAGGGAATAAAAAGAAATATCAGTATTGGTAATTTAGTATAGTATATTGTCATTCCCACGAAAGTGGGAATCTTTTTACCCGCTAAGGTAGGTGGCGTTTGCCTCTTTTCAAGCGTATATAATGAGAATTAAAAGAAATATGTGCATTATTAATATAAAATCATTATTCTTTATAATAGAAGATACCTGTTTTCACGGGAATGACATTTTTTGTGAATTTCCATACTTGATTAACAATGCCGTAACATTATTTGCAAATCATGAAGCTTCTGCTGTAAGCCCCTGAGGCAGTAATCATTTGAATGAAGTAAGCGCCAGTTGAAAACTCGTATGAATTAGGAAAGAAATCCAATCTGTATTCTCCGCGTTCGATTTCACCGTCGATAGCGTCGACTTTTACATAACCGGAAGTTGTTTTTTTATATAAAGTAAAAGATAAGCTGTTCAGTGTGGAGTTATCAACAATTCTTCTACCATCCACGGTATAAATGGCGAATTCAACCTTTGTATTCTTGTTGATAATTATCGGAAAAGCAGTATGTTCTTTGAATTCATTGGGTTCGTTATGACCGATTCCTTCATTGTATTGCTGGATGACAGAACTGCCAATAGATTTTATCAAACCAGCCCTTAACACAGCATCGTTCTGCTTAATGCCATTAAAAAAGACGCTGTCTGGTGTGAGAAAAGAAGCGGTATCGGGCGAAGCGAGAGCTTCGAGCCTTAATATGCACATAATACCGTCATCCGCATCGTTTATATCGCCGCAAGAAATAGAAATGACAGAATGCTGCAAGTCGGTGGAATCGTTTTGAAAAGCAGGCGATTGGCAGTTCATTCTATATTCGGAGCCTCCGTTAGCTGAATAGACGCTTAGAAAATAAGCGTTATAGCTAAAGTAAATAGTAATATTCGAAGGCTTTGCGCCATTATAATTCAAATATACTGGAATATTTGAAACAGTGCCTCTTGTAATTATAGTATCGTTAACAAATATTTCCGGCTGGGAAAATGCTCCGGAAGTCAAGCTGAGCATAAAAAATAGGAATATAAGTAATACTTTGTGCATCCGCAGAACTTGAGTTTGAATCAAAATAACAAATATACCAACATTTAATAATGTTATCAAGACGAATTAAACCAAAAATTGTTATTCAACGTGATAAATATAGAACTTCAGATACTTTGTTTCGGGCATGGCGGGTAAAATCGGATGGTCTGCAGCTTGGATGCCCCTGCCGATGCACTTGATTCTGCGGTAGCTTTTGGATGCAGCTTTTGCGACAATTTCCCCGAATTCAGATTCATCGACATGTTGCGAACAGCTTGAAGTAACCAAAAAACCGCCGGATTGAATAAGTCTGAGCGCCATTCGATTTATTTTTTCATATGCGGCTTTCGCCTGAGGAACTGCAGATTTGCTCTTTGCAAATGCCGGCGGGTCAAGCACGATAATGTGCCAAGCGGACTTGTTTTCAAACTCGGCGGCAAGAAATTCCATAACGTCGGCTTGTCGAAATTCAATGTTGCTCAATTTGTTCAAAGCCGCATTTTTTTGGGCTGACGAAATAGCGCTTCCCGATATATCAACACCGACAACTTGTGCTGCTCCTGCAATAGCCGAATTCAGCGCAAAACCGCCCTGATTGCAAAAACAATCTAATACCTTTGCCCCTTTGGAAAGACGGCGGACCATCAAACGATTATCCTTTTGGTCCAAAAACCAGCCGGTTTTCTGGCTGTCCGCAAGGTTCAGGCAGATTCTAATACCGTTTTCCGATGTAATTAACTCTTCGGGCAATGTGCCGCTTAGTGTTACCTTTTCTTTCGGCAGACCTTCGATTTCGACAAGCCGCGAATCGTTGCGTAAGGCTATGGCAGCGCAATCCGAGAATAATTCCTTCAAAGCTTCCGCAATTATTTCCTTCCTCTGATACATTCCTGCGGATAAAGTCTGAAGAATAAAGCAATTCTCATATTTATCAATAATTAACCCAGGAAGCGCATCCGACTCCCCAAAAACCAAACGGACACAATTTTCGTTCGGATATAGCTTTTGCCTAAGCGAAGCGGCCGTTTCAATTCGCTTTCGAAAGAAATCCACATCAGCAACGCCAGTTGTCGATAGCAACCGAGCAGCAATCAAGCTGTGAGGATTGTAAAAAGCTGTGCCATGGTTGAATCCTTCGCTGTCAACAACTTGTATTAAAGTTCCTGCGGATAATTTCGGCGGTGTCTCGATTTCATTGCTGAAAACCCATAAATACCCGTAACGCAAGCGGCGAGCATGTTTCTTTTTAATTTTTATCGTCGGCAATTCAAGGTTCATAATAGTCTCTAATCCTCGAGATAGGTATAGCCATACAAACCCGAACGGTAGTTCGAAAGGAATTCCTTGCCTTCCTGAGTTGTAATTTTGCCTTCTTTTACTGATTGCGTAACCCAAGTTTCCATTGTGCGAACAAGTCGTTTTGCGCTGTATTGGACGTAATCGAGGACTTCGGCGACAGTTTCGCCGTCAATAATCTGTTGAATCTCATAGCCGTCGCCATCGACGATTATGTGGACGGCGTTGGTATCACCGAACAAATTATGCAAATCGCCGAGTATTTCCTGATATGCTCCGACAAGGAAAGCGCCCAAATAATAAGGCTCTCCGCTTTTAAGTTCATGCACAGGAAGGTAATGTGAATAGTTCTTCATACCAATGAAATGGTCAATTTTCCCGTCGGAATCGCAGGTTATATCTTGCAGTGTGGCAACTCGCGCTGGCTTTTCGTCGAGCCGGTGAATTGGAACAATCGGGAAAATTTGGTCGATTGCCCACGAATCAGGCAGAGATTGGAAAAGCGAAAAGTTGCAAAAGTATTTATCGGCAAGCATTTTCGAAAGCTGGCGTAATTCTTCTGGTTGATGCTTCATATCGAGTGAAATCTGAAATACTTCGCGGGCTATGCTCCAAAATAATCGTTCAGCTTGGGCGCGGGTTTTCAGGTCAATCAAGCCATGGCTAAACAAATCAAGGGCATCTTCGCGGCATTGCTGAGAATCGTGCCAAGCTTCGAGCATAGTTGAAGGACTTAAATTTTCGTATATTTGATACAATTCATGCACAAGCTCATGGTCATCATTTGTTAATTCTTCGCCGGATTCCTCCCACGAAGGCAGAGTTGTCGTTTCCAACACATCAAAAACTAAAACCGAATGGTGCGCCGTCAGCGAACGGCCTGACTCCGAAACCAAAGTCGGATGCGGCAAATCATTTTTATCACAAGCGTCTTGGAAAAGCGAAATTGCGTCGTTGACATATTCCTGAATTGTGTAATTGACGCTGCTGGCAGAGGTTGTACGCGAACCGTCGTAATCGACGCCGAGTCCGCCGCCGATGTCCACAAATTCCACATTGGCACACATCTTTTTGATTTGAACATAGAATTGAGAACACTCGCGCAAACCATTTTTGATTTTTCGTATATTTGTGATTTGACTTCCAAGATGAAAATGAATTAACTTTATAAATTCCAATGCTTTGTTGTCCCTTGCAATATTGATTGCTTCAAGCAGTTCGCTGGCATTCAAACCGAATTTGCTTTGGTCGCCGCCGGAATCTTCCCATTTGCCTGCGCCGCTGCTGGCAAGTTTTATGCGTATGCCGATGTTTGGCTTTACCTTTAGCTTTTTTGCGATTTTCAGAATCAGTTTCAGTTCGTTAAGCTTTTCGACTACGACGTAGATTTGCTTACCCATTTTTTGGGCTAGTAGCGCCAATTCAATAAAATCTTCATCCTTATAACCGTTGCAAATTATAAGCGCCTCGGGATTGTTCGTAATTGCTAAAACGGCGTGGAGTTCAGGCTTCGAGCCTGCTTCCAGTCCGATATTGAATTTTTTGCCATAACGCATTATTTCTTCGACAACCGGACGTACTTGATTGACTTTGATTGGGTAAATGCTGTAGTATTTGCCTTTGTAGCCATATTCAAGGGATGCTTTTTCGAAACAATTCGAGATTGTTTCGATTCTATCGTCCAAAATATCAGGAAAACGCAGCAACATCGGCAGCGATACATCGCGCAATTGAAGTTCGTCGATTAATCCGGCTATATCGATACGAACGCCGTTTTTTCGAGGCGCAACATACATATTGCCTTGTTCGTTGATGCCGTAATAGCCAGCTCCCCAGCCTTTAATGTTGTAAAGTTCGACTGAATCTTCAATTCTCCATTTGCGCATTTATTAGCCTCATTAATTTTCATTCTTAAAAAACTGCTAAAATACATATTTTCATTAAATTTGCAATTGAAATACTAAGTGTGCTTAGGAAGTAATTAAATTCTGCACGAGAACATATTTATTGAATTTCTATATTTGCTTACCGATGCCGGAATTTATAATTAGCATTCAACCGTTAATTTTATCCAACGCCAAATTCACGACAAATTCAGTTTGTTTTTCTATCGACATCGACGAAGTATCGAGCAACACGGCGTCTTCAGCCTGCCGTAGCGGACTGTTCGAGCGATTCGAGTCGTTGAAATCGCGTTCGGCAAGCTGCGAAGCAATTGAGTCGATTGGCTGCTCGATTCCTTTTTCCTTTAATTCCAGAAAACGTCTTTGAGCGCGGGTTTCGAGCGATGCGACAAGAAATATTTTTAGTTCCGCATTCGGAAAAACGACCGTTCCGATGTCCCGTCCGTCAAGTACTACTCCGCCATTAGCCCCCATTTTCCTTTGCAGCTCGACGAGCTTTTCGCGTACGCAGCCGTAGGCGCTTATCGGGCTTGACAGCCGCGAAATCTCCGGCGTTCGGATTTCTTCGCTGACGTCTTCGCCGTTCAAATAAGTCCTTAGCCCGTTAGATTCGTTTTTAAGTTCAATCGAGATTTTTTCCATTAGAATCTTAAGGGCATCTTCGGACTGTTCGCCGCCTGTTCGCTGCCAAGCCAATGCGGCGGCTCGATACATTGCGCCCGTATCGATATAGGTATAGCCGAGCTTTTGAGCCGCAAGCTTCGCCGTTGTTGATTTCCCCGAACCAGCCGGTCCGTCTATTGCGATGATTATTTTTTTCATATTATTGTTTTATTTTAATTACGACTATCGTTATATCGTCCCATTGCTCGATTCCATCGATATGGGAGTTGATATCTTCTAGAATTTTTGTTAAAATATCTTGCGAAGGCTCACCGCTAAAGCGTTCAAGCGCCGCTTTCAACCGCTGTTCGCCATATTCTTCGCCATTTTTGTTACGGGCTTCGGTGCAACCGTCTGTAACCATCAAGAATACATCGCCGGTTGAGTAATTGAATGCATTATGCTTCAGATTAGCGTTGAATACAGCGCTTTCGGATAAACCGAATCCAATGCCAGATGGGGTAATCGTTTCGACGGCATTGCCGACGGAGTTAAAATAGTATAATGGCAGATGTCCGGCTCTAATTGCAATCGCCTTTTTATCAGAAAGATTGAACCGCAGCGCAAAAGCAGTAATGAAAGCTCCTTTGTCGATGTTACCGTAAATTAACGAGTTAGTGCGCTCAATTATCTCCCGAACGGGTATATTGAACTCGCTTAGCGTTCGCAATATTCCTTGAATTCTCGACATATAAAGCGCAGCCGATGTGCCTTTGCCGCTGACGTCGCCGATGAATACCGTCAATCCGTTATCATCGCAACCAAGAAAATCGAAGAAATCACCGCCGACCTCGAAAGCCGGGACGGAAATCCCCGCAATGTCAAATCCAGCAACATTCGGCACTTTGTTCGGCAACGATGCCAATTGGATATGCCGTGCTATTTCGAGTTCGTGTTTCAGCCTTTCTTTGACAGCCAAATCCTCATAAAGCATTATATTTTCAATCGATACGGCAGCATAACCGGCAATCGAATCAAGGAAATCCAAATCCTCGCGATAAAATGGCGATTCCGATAGTTTCTCGCCGACAAGCATGGCTCCCACAAGCTTTTTTTTCGATTTGACAGGAATTATATAATGAATAGAAGTATGAGTAAAATCTTTGCGGATGTCTTCATGCAGGTTTTCAATTTTAAAGCTGCAGTCGAAAAGCTCAATAGCCTCAATCAGCTTCTTTTCATTGCTGATACGGAGTTCGGGAATATAATTATTATGCGAAACGACGAAATCCTTGCAGCAAATCTTCTTGTTGTTATCGAAAAAGAAAACTCCGGCGCATTGTAATTTGACGGCTTCGACGATTTTCTCGGCAATAATTCTCGTCAACATCGACGATTCAAGGCTTTTGCCCATCGACAAGCGTAATTCGTCGGCAAATAGCCGGTAATCGAATTTAACTCGGTAATACTTCTTTCCAAGAAATTTTAGTCCAGCTTTCCCAATTTTTAACAATAGAAAAGCAACAGCAAATGTAACAATTACCAAGAATAATTTCTCATAGATAATGCCGAGCGCGGAATTCTTAGGAAATACATACAATTCCAGCGTTGTGCCTGAAAATCCAATAGCCGGAAGAGTAATTCTTAAATCTATAAATAATAAAGTCATTAGAATAAAAACGCCGATTAATGCTGCAATCCAAAGAATCGACAACACCCAGTATTGTATGTTTTTGCGAATTTTAAAAGTAATTCCGAGCGGCTGGAAGCG
>CAYLSY010000055.1:0-10752 GCA_964386275.1 uncultured Hyphomicrobiales bacterium | reverse complement strand
CATTAGGTGGCATTTGACACTTTTCTAGATTAAGCAATGTTAGTTAAAGAAATGTTTACAAAAAAAAATTTTCATTATTTTAGGTTGTAGAGTAGAATTAAAAAATTTCCTTTTTTTTATCAATATCAAAAATATGTGTTGTAATAGTAATTTTATTGGATTAACTTTGCATAAATAACCAATTACAAGTAATTTTAAATTTTTTATTACATAAATTTGCATTTTTTTTGTAATTTAAATGATTGTTTTTTTGAGAAATTAATTCAGATTATATAAACCAGCTATTAAATATTGGGAGTTATTCTAATTATGGCAAAATCAATTTATCCGGAAGCAAGAAAAAAACAAAAAAAGGTAACCCCGCTTCATACGTTAATATTTGGAGCGCTTGCAATAGTGTTCTTCATATTTTATCAATATGTTGTGATTCCTTGGGCATTTGCGGGTTTCGTCGTATCTTTGTTCCAGCCATCTGGTGAAAAACTTGAAAAAATAGGTTTCGTCAAATTTGACGATGGTTTGGTATGGGCTTCGACAACTCTCGACAAACAAGACACAATCAAGGCACAAGGTAATGTGAAAATCAACTCCGAGTTAATCAACAAAGAATATATCTTTGACTTCACTTGGGAAGAACGCAACATAAAAGAACATGGCTATGTTAAAGGCGCCAATGAATTCTATGCCAAAAGCGAGGTGCTTGGCGAAAACGCCATCATTCTTGAACCATGGATAGGTCTTTGGGTGCTTTCTTTGGTGTTTTCAATTGTAACATGTATTATATTGACAATTTTATTACCGACTCCCATGGGAATGCTCGCTTTATTGTTTGACCGGCAAATCGACAATACCCAAGCTAAAATCCGTTTGCAAACCGGTTTTTCCGATGAGATTGTCGAGGTATTGACAATGCCGGATTCCAAATTGCAACTGAAAGAAAATCATGAAGTCGAGCGTTATTTCCGCACGGTTTGGGAAAGAACCGCCGCAGGCGAAGGCACTCCGAGCGGCAAACATCACGGCGCATTCGACGATGTGTTCGACGAAAACACGCCGGATTTGGCACGTTTCCGCAATGAAACGCTCTATCCTCGCATCAAGGAATTCTTCTCCGATTTCGTGTTGAAAGAAATTGAAGATACACGCGACGGTCTGGAATGGCGCGGCAACCACCTATTGCTTTTCAAGGGCTTGAGGTTATACATGGCGCACCACTTTACCGAAAAATATTCAAACAATGTTACCGGTTTGGCATACGGCGGTGCTGCATTCCTTATCGTTGCCGTTGGTATCCGCGGCTTGAAGTTTATTCCGCCGACAAAACCTTCGTTCATTCTATTGGCTATTTCTCTCGAATTCTCGATGCTTATGCTTATGGCTATAACGCTAATCTATACTGAAGAAGAAGAACGCGCCGATAAAATGCTGAAGAAAATGGAAGACGCCAACCGCAACCAATTGGAAGTCCTCAAGGGTCAACAACACGACATGCACTTGCTTGCAACCGCTCTCGTCGGTCAAACCGCCGAACTAATCAAAGCAAGAGTCGAAAAAGCCATTACCGAGTATATGACAAGCGACGACCATGTTAAACGAGTCATTGCCGAAGAAATCAGCGAGAAAATACTTGCCGGAATGCGCTCTGCATTCGTCGACAACTCGAAAGACGCTTCCAAACTAAGATAAAAATCCATGCAATTATTTGCCAAGTCCGTTCGTCTTTGGATTGAACGGACTTTTTTTTAAATACTTTTCTAATCATTATTCAAAGGTAACTCAATGGCATGGTTTTCGCGCTCTAAGGAAAACATCCAAGATAATGAACAAAGGGAAATGCCCGACGGTTTGTGGACGAAATGTCCTTCGTGCAAAGAAATTATCTTTAAAAAACAACTCGAAGATAATTTGTTTACCTGCCCGAATTGCAGTCATCACTTTAGAATTGGCAGCGCCGAATATATTGGATTTCTCCTTGACGAAGGCAGCTTCGTCGAAACGAATCAAAATATTAAAGCCACAGACCCTCTTCAGTTTGTTGATTCGAAGCCATATACCGAAAGAATTGCCGAAGCATACAGGAAAACCGGCTTGAACGAGGCTATTACTACCGGTTACGGTAAAATTAATTCCTATGATGTTTCGTTTGCTTGTATGAATTTTAATTTCATCGGCGGCAGTATGGGTTCAGTCGTTGGCGAAAAGTTTTGTCGCGCTTCGCAATATGCTTTGCAGAACAATGTCCCGTTTATAATCGTTTGCGCTTCAGGCGGAGCGCGTATGCAGGAAGCTGCCATATCGCTCATGCAGTTACCGAAAACCTGTTCTGCTTTATCAATTCTCAGCAAAAACCGCATTCCGTATATTACGATTCTTACTGACCCGACAACAGGCGGAATAAGCGCTTCATTCGGTATGCTCGGAGATATTACATTAGCCGAGCCGGGAGCTTTAATCGGTTTTGCAGGTCCAAGAGTGATTGAACAGACAATCAGGCGGAAATTACCACCGGGCTTCCAACGTTCGGAATCGCTGTTGCAACATGGTTTTGTCGATTCAATCGTCCATAGAATCGAAATGAAAGATACTTTGACAAAAATTATTAAATGGTTTAAATAATTGAGGTTTTTATGAAAAAGAATATTCTTTTTTCGTTAATGTTTTTAGGTTTTGCAGGTTTCTTGTTTTCTGCTTGCAGCGACGATTCGACCGAGCCTTCAAAAGACTCAGCCGGATATTTCCCCTCTAATATTGGTTCATATTGGGTGTATGAGCGGTTTTCGACGGATACTCTAAAAAATCCAATCGTTGAATCACTCTCGGAAGATTCCTCGGTTATTATTTCTGAAGCGGTAACTTACCTGAACCATTCGGCATATCTTCAGAATACATACAGCGACATTGCCGAAACAATGAGTGACTACTTTTACTCGGAAAACTATGCCTTGCACGGCACATTATTCTATGTAATGCCCCGCGAAATTCGTTCAGGCGTTATTCCGCTGCCATTCGAAATTACTGACCGCTGGGTAAAAATCGCCGACCCCAATGCAACTACTTGGGACATCTTCGATACTACTTTGACCAACGTCGATTACTCATTACCAGGCATTGGCACATTTAAATTTACCGGTACATTTAGTGTTAAAGGCGAGAAAAAATCCCAATCAGTTGTTCAAATAGGCGAAGAAGGCTCAAAAACCAACGTCAATGCCCAGCAATTTGATATTGTCAATACTTTGGAAGGTAAAATCAGCGGTACAATTCCAGTATCGATATCCACTAAACTTCATTTATATTATGCTGACAATATAGGTTTGGTAAAGCAGGAACTCGACCCGTTTATTATTGATATTAATTATATCCTTGGAAAATTTCATCAAGGCATTCAAGGTTATATTACTACTTTAAAAAGATATCAAGTACTAAAACCAACAACATTTCATTGAAAAGTATTATAATGGATAATCGAAGTATTAGAATATGAAATCTTCGAGAGCAACAATTCAATCTAACGTCGATACCGAAGTATTTGCAGACGAACAGACCGGTGTAATCAACGATACCGGCTTTCCGTCGCGTGTTATACTATTCAACGACGATTGGCACACATTCGACGAAGTCATTGAGCAGATAATCAAAGCGATTAACTGCTCTATGGCTACCGCCGAAGCACTCACATTGGAAGTTCATAACAAAGGCAAGGCAACCGTTTACGAAGGTGAATTGCCCGAGTGCCTGCGCGTCAGTTCTGTATTGGAAGAAATTTGGCTGCATACTCAAATAGAATGTTGACGACCTATTGAGTAAAGACATAAACAGCGATAAATGAAAAAGCTGATTTACTAAAGCCATAGAAATAATTATCTTTAAAAACAGATAACTTCTTCTCTTTTATTTCCCCAAAAACACTTAATTTTGTATTCTGTGTTATAGATGTTTTCAATCTATCGCTTTTTTACAAATAAAGGTTTTGTATGGGAAATGTAACAGAACAATTCGAAAAACTGAAAAGAAGGCTGAACCCTGCATCGACAGACGCTGTGGGACAAGGAAAGACGATTATACAAGTGGGTTCGGCAACTTGCGAGAATGCGGCGGGCGCCGGCGAAGTGCGCGCCGAATTCGAAAAGCTAATCAAAGCCTCCGGTCGCGACGACATCGTAATCAAACAAACCGGTTGCACCGGCCGCTGCGCCCAAGAACCAATAGTCGGCGTCTTTTCGAAAGACAAATTCGCCGTCAAATATCAACAAGTTACAATAGATAAAGTTCAGGCGATTTTCCACGAACACGTCATCGAAGGAAAACCCGTCGCCCGACTTATGCTCGATAAACGCACAGATAACTTATATGAGCACATGGTGGCGTTCTGCACGTCGCCGAACTGCTCGATAAACCGCACTGTCAGCGAGGTTTTCAAGCTGAAGCTGCTCAAATACAACATTCCGGCAAACTCTATCGGCATTATCAACGGAGGCTGCATCGGACTTTGCAGCGCCGACGAAATGAAAGACCATGGCGTGATGATGGTTTACCCCGAAAACGTCATCTACTCCTATAATAATGTCGATGAATTAGATGAAATCATCGAATCGCACTTTATCCGCAAAGAAATTTGCAAAAAATACGTAAAACATACAGCCGAAATAACAGAGCAGTACTTCAAATTCTACGGCGATGTCTCGTTTTTCAACAAGCAATCGCGCATAACGCTTCGCAATTGCGGCATAATCGACCCCGAGGATTTGACCGATTACATCCATGCCCGCGGCTACGAAGCCTTGGTGAAATGCCTCGAACGCGGCGACAGAAAATCGATTATCGAAGAAATTACCGCATCGGGTCTTCGCGGACGCGGCGGCGGCGGCTTTCCGACAGGTTTGAAATGGAAATTGACGGCTGCCGAAAACGACCCCGTCAAATACATCATCTGCAACGCCGACGAAGGCGACCCGGGCGCATTCATGGACCGCAGCGCGCTCGAAGGCGACCCGTTTTCGATAATCGAAGGCATGACAATAGGCGGCTATGCAATCGGCTGCAACAAAGGCTTCCTTTATATTCGCGCCGAATATCCGCTCGCAATCAAACGCGTTGAAAATGCTATTAATGAAGCACGCAAAAATAACTTGCTCGGCAAAAACATTCTCGGTTCCGGCTTCGATTTCGACTTGGAAATACGCCTTGGCGCAGGCGCATTCGTCTGCGGCGAGGAAACCGCGCTCATTCACTCAATCGAAGGCAAACGCGGTCAGCCGCGCATGCGTCCACCATATCCTTCGGTCAAAGGGCTTTGGGGACATCCGACAAATATTAATAACGTCGAAACTTTCGCCAATATTCCGGCAATAATGTATTACGGCGCCGAATGGTTCTCGCGAATCGGCACCGAAGGCTCGAAAGGCACAAAAGTATTCGCGCTCGCCGGAAAAGTAAACAATACCGGATTGGTCGAAGTGCCGATGGGAACAACGCTTCGCGAAATCATTTACGACATCGGCGGCGGTATTCCCGACGGAAAACAGCTTAAAGCAGTTCAAACCGGCGGGCCATCGGGCGGCTGCATTCCTGCTGAGAAAGTAGACACAATAGTCGATTACGAGTCGCTGAAGAAAATTGGCTCAATGATGGGTTCCGGCGGTATGATAGTTCTCGACGAAACCGACTGCATGGTTTCGACTACAAAGTTCTTCCTTGAATTTACAAAAGATGAATCTTGCGGCAAATGCCTGCCGTGCCGCGAAGGCACTTTCCGGATGCTCGAAATTTTGGAGCGCATCACTAACGGTAAAGCCGAAATGGAAGATTTGGACAAGCTCGAACGCTTGGCAAACCTTGTCAAAAAAACTTCGCTTTGCGGTTTGGGTCAATCTGCGCCTAATCCAGTGCTATCGATGCTGGCGAATTTCCGCGAAGAGTTCGAAATTCATATTAAGGAAAAACGTTGCCCCACTCAGCGTTGCGCCCAGTTAATAACATATAGGATAATACCGGAAAAATGCACCGGTTGTATGCTTTGTCAACGCCGCTGTCCGGTTTCGTGTATCCACGGTTTGCTGAAGAAGCCTCACACCATCGTTCAGGATTACTGCATTAAATGCGGTGAGTGCTTCAATTCATGCAAGTTCGACGCAATCGAAAAAATCTAAAATGAGGTGGCATACGCCACTTTTTCAAGGAAAAAAATGAGTATTTAAAATATAAAAGATAAAAAAAGTTTTTACATTCTTTAAAATTGAACGAAAATGAGTGATAAATTGATAAATATAACAATAGACGACATGCAGGTCAGCGCCCAAGAAGGCGCAACAATAATGCAGGCGGCGGACACAATCGGCGTTCATATTCCGCGCTTGTGCTACCATCCGTTTCTATCGACCGAAGGCGCATGCCGAATTTGCATCGTCGAAGTTGACGGCATGAACACTTTTATTCCATCCTGCGCAACACAAGTTCGCGAAGGAATGAAAATTAAAACGAATTCTCCGGAAATCCGTCAAGCGCGCCGCGATTTAGTTGAACTGCTCTTGGACGACCATCCAAAGGATTGCCAGCTATGTGTTCGCAGCGGCAATTGTGAATTGCAGAACCTATCGTATAAGCTCGGCGTTCGCGAGCGCCTTTACGAAGGCGAGCGCAAGCGTTTCGATATCGACCACGCAAGCGAAGGCGTTATTCGCGACCCCGAAAAGTGCATTCTGTGCGGACAATGTATCCGCGTTTGCGCCGAAATTCAAGGCGTATTCAACCTCAGTCAGCATTATCGAGGCGTCAATACAGTTGTTACTCCCGCTTTTGGAGCATCGATGAAGGATTCCGTTTGCGTGCAATGCGGACAGTGCATCAATGTATGTCCTACTGCCGCTTTTATCGAGCATAACAGCTATGAGGAAATCTGGGCAGCAATCAATAATCCGAAAAAGTTCGTTGTTGCGCAAACAGCTCCTGCCGTTCGAGCCGCAATCGGCGAAGGCTTCGGCAATCCTCCGGGAATGCAAGCTACTGGGCAAATGGTTACCGCTTTGCGCCGGCTGGGCTTCGATGCCGTATTCGATACAAACTTCGGCGCCGATTTGACCGTTGTCGAAGAAGCCAACGAATTTTTGCAGCGGCTTTCGAAAAACGACCGGCTGCCGATGATTACGTCATGTTCGCCGGGTTGGATTAAATTCTTGGAGCATTTTTACCCCGAATTTATTCCGAACGCTTCGACATGCCGTTCGCCGATGCAGATGGTTTCCGCGCTGATGAAGACTTATTATGCTGAAAAACATAATATAGCGCCTGAAGATATTTACGTCGTCGGCGTTATGCCTTGCACGGCAAAGAAGTTTGAGGCAAAGCGTCCCGAACATCGCACCGACAGCGGATTACCGTTTACCGATGCCGTTATAACCACTCGCGAGTTGATTTGGATGCTTAAAGCTTATGGAATTGATTTCAACCACTTGCCGAAAGGCAGTTTCGATTTACCGCTGGGCTTTTCGTCAGGCGCCGCTGATATTTTCGGCTCCACCGGCGGCGTTATGGAAGCCGCATTACGCACGGCAATCGAAAAAGTAACCGGCGAACCTGTTCAGAACCTGAATTTCACCGACGTCCGCGCTGTCGAAGGCTTGCGCGAAGCTTCAATCGAAGTTGACGGCCAAACGCTGAACGTGGCTGTGGCAAATGGTTTGAATAATGCCCGCATTCTGCTCGACAGAGTGAAAAAAGGCGAAAAACAATATCACCTCATTGAAATTATGGCATGCCCGGGCGGTTGCGTAGCAGGCGGCGGCCAACCGATACCTACGGTCAGCGATTTCATTTACCCGCTGGACAAGGAAATCATTAAAAAGCGTGCCGCTGCGCTTTATGACATCGACGAGAACAAAGCGATTCGCCGTTCGCATGAAAATCCATACATTCAAAAGCTTTACGAGGAATGGCTCGGCGAAATCGGCGGCGAAAAAGCCCATCACATCCTGCATACAAAGTATCAAGAACGTTATCCGAAGGGAGTATAAAAAATGAGCTGCGAAAACTGCAAAAATAGATTGGACAATGATATAAAAGACTTTATCGTCGAATGCGCTCAAAAAGAGCATCCGGAAAGCTACTTGATATCGATATTGCACAAAATTCAAGGACGCTATGGCTATCTTTCCGAAGATAATCTTTACGAAGTAGCGCAATCGCTCAGCGTTCCGGCATCGACCGTCAGCGGAGTGGCTACTTTCTACCACTATTTCAGGCTGAAACCTAAGGGACGCTTTAGTATTTCCGTTTGCCTCGGAACTGCTTGCTTCGTCAAGGGCGCCGACCGCGTGCTGGAAGCCTTCAAAAATGAACTCGGTATTGGAATCGGCGAAACGACCAACGACGGCGTGTTTTCCATTGAAGGCGCTCGCTGTATCGGCGTTTGCGCGCTTGCGCCTGTTGTGATGATTAACGAGCAAGTTTATAGTAACGTTACCCCTACGCAAATTCCCGAGCTGCTCAACAAACTTCGGCAGCAATATAATAATGAATTGAAAGCAATGCCGCAGCAGGCATAGGGAATTTAAAACGAGGTGGCGATTATCGCTTTTCAAGCGTTAACATAGTGAATTAAAGGTAAGATGTATAAAAATTATTAAATTTTTCTTTATAATAGAAACCCCTTCTTATACATATAGTTAAGGAGGGGTTTTTCGTAATGATTATTTTGTTTTCAACTAAAGACTCAACGAAATAAGTGATATTAATAATATCAACTTAGAAAAAAAATCGAATATAATGCAATGATTTCCAATATTTATGCAATTAATTGATTCTTTTGCTCTTTTTTATACTCAAATATGGGTTGAGCAAAGTTATTTATTGACTCTTCAGTGATAATGCACCTTTTCAAGTCTTTTTTATCAGGTAAATCATACATAATTGGAATCATAGCTTCTTCGACAATCGAGCGCAATGCGCGGGCGCCGGTTTTTCTAAGTTTAGCCTTAGCGACAATGGCTTTCAGTGCGGATTCATCGAATTCCAGCTCGACACCTTCGAGTAAGAAAAGTTTTTTATACTGTTTAGTAATAGCGTTTTTAGGATTAGTTAAAATATCGAGCAATGCTTCGTCCGTCAAATTTTCAAGCGGCGCATAAACCGGCAGTCTGCCGATTAATTCGGGAATGAATCCGAATTTCAATAAATCATCGGGTTCGGCATAGCGCAGCAAATGGCTTGATTCGTCCATAGAGTCAATGTTGTCGGCAGTGAAACCTATTGTGGCAGAGCGCATACGGCGAGCTATTGTTTTTTCAAGTCCTTCGAAAGCACCACCGCAAATGAAAAGGATATTTGATGTGTTAACATATATTAAGCTTTGCTCTGGGTGCTTGCGTCCGCCTTTAGGAGGAACGCCCGATACCGTGCCTTCGAGAATTTTGAGTAAAGCCTGCTGAACACCTTCGCCTGATACATCGCGTGTTATGCTCGAGGATTCGCTTTTGCGGCCGATTTTATCAATTTCGTCGATATAGATTATACCGCGTTCGGCAAGTTTGACATTGTAGTCAGCGCTTTGCAGAAGGTTGACCAGCACGGTTTCGACATCGTCGCCGACATATCCAGCTTCGGTAATTGTTGTTGCATCGGCAATTGCAAATGGCACTTTCAAAAATCGAGCAAGTGTGCGGGCAAGCAGTGTTTTACCTGTTCCGGTTGGTCCCAGTAGCAGTATATTGCTTTTTTCGAGTTCGACATCGGCAAGTTCTCCGGCGAGCGATTTGCCTTGAATTCGTTTATAGTGGTTGTAGACGGCTACAGATAAAGTTCGTTTTGCATAATCTTGGCCGATGACGTATTCATCGAGATGTCGTTTTATTTCGGATGGTTTCGGCAGCGAGTCTGTCTTGTTCAAGGGCAACACTAATTCTTCGTTGCGTTTCAGGATTTCGACAGAGTTTGCAATGCACCAATCGCAAATGAATACTTTATTGGGACCTTCGATTAAACCTCTGACTTCGCTCGAGCTTCGTCCGCAAAATGAGCATCGGGCAGTATCTTTATAGGACATTTTGTCTTTGGACATAAATTACTTTGTGTTACTTAAAAAAAATTACAGAGCGTCGTTATTACCGAGTTTAATATCTGCCGAGCGAGTCATGATTTTGTCAATAATACCGTATTGCAGGGCTTCTTCGGCAGTCATATAGTAGTCGCGGTCGGAATCACGCTTGATTTCTTCGATGTTCTTGCCCGTATGTTTAGCGAGAATATTGTAAAGCGCATCTCGTGTTCTGAGCATTTCTTTTGTATAAATTTCAATGTCGGCTGCTTGTCCTTGCGTTCCGCCCATGGGTTGATGAATCAATATTTTCGAGTGTGGTAGCGCATAACGCTTTCCCGCAGCGCCTGCTCCAAGCAGGACGGAGCCCATCGAAGCGGCTAAGCCAATACAAATAGTTACAATATCTGGTTTGACGAATTGCATTGTGTCATAAATAGCCAAACCTGCCGAAACGCTGCCACCAGGGCTATTTATATATAAATTAATTTCTTTGTTTGGGTCTTCGCTTGCCAGAAATAGCAGTTGAGCTATTGTTAAACTTGCAACGTGGTCGTCGATAGCAGAGCCGAGAAATATTATTCTCTCTTTTAATAAACGTGAATAAATATCGTAAGAACGTTCGCCTCGTCCTGTTTGCTCGATTACCATTGGTATCAAGTATTGGTTAGTCATATTTCTCCTTGAATCTTAGTCAAAAACACATAGACGGAAACGAATTAATT
>CAYLSY010000054.1:0-10879 GCA_964386275.1 uncultured Hyphomicrobiales bacterium | reverse complement strand
TCAACGAAATAAGAAAATACTATTGTTAAGTGGCAAAAGCCGTCAATTACTTTATTTCAAGATAAATTATACATATCCAAAAATAAGCAATTTTCCCTATTAATCAAATTGTCATTTAAGAAAAAATTAATATCCTTGAATTAAAATTTTTTTTTAATTTATCATCATATTTTTGGCAATTTTCTTGTTAATAACATGAACAAACTGGTTCTTCTTTTCGTTCCCATTTTATCATTATTATTTTTCTCATGTAAAGATGAAAAATGCGTTACATGTCCTTCGGATGCGACAAAAACGGTTGTTATAATGTCCGATTTCGAAGCAGGCTCTGATTTGATAATAACAATGCTCGGCTCAATAAAATCGCAATTCCCCGACGCTAATGTGGAATTCATTAAATTACGCTCCTATGATGTGCGGGAAGCATCGTACCTTTTAGACGTCGCCGTAAGGGATTATCCGGCTGGCACTTATTTTGCAGCCGTTGTCGACCCAGGTTCAAGCAGCGTTAAAATTGCATTCGATTGCGGAGGTTCAAAAATCCTTGTCCCTGACAACGGAATCGCCACTCGCATTTTAAAAAGACATACTCCTGAAAACATAAGATATGTTGATGATACTTCGCTTCTGGGCGGAGATTGGCATAATTTATCATTCCAGACAATCTACTCGAAAGCATTTACTGCGCTCGTTCGAGACGAACAATGGGCTAAATTCGGCACGGTTTGCGCAGAACCACAACTGTTTTCAATCCAAGAGCCTGAAACCAAAGGCGATACAACGCTTTGCGAAGTCCTTTACCGCGACAACTTCGGCAATTGCGTAACAAATCTACCATCATCCTACTTTTCGGGCTTCAATCAAGGCGATATATTGAAAGTGAACCTCGAAGAAAAGAGTTTTTTTATAAAATACGGAGTCGATTATTATTCCGTGCCTGTCGGACAAAATGTCTGCTTTTTCAATAATTCCAAACGCCTCGAATTAGCCATAGATTACGGCAGCATGACCGATAGATACGGCATTTCGGCTGGTTCATTAATTAAAATCACGAAAAGTAAACCGGTAATCGGAATTTTAAGATATAATTCTTCCGACGTATCGACAACAATCGTTTCCGGCATGCGCAACCGCTTGGCTGAACTCGGGCTTATCGACGGGCAAACCGCCACCGTCATCGAAAAAAATGCCGAAGGCGACATTTCTGCTTTCACTAGTCTTATTCAAGAATTGGTCGACGAAGGCGCAGATGTTATAATACCTGTTTCTACTCCTGCTACCCAGGCTGCTGTCCGTCAAGTTCCATCAAAAATTCCAATTGTTTTTACTTATGTTTCGTCTCCGACAACTTCTGGAATACTAAACGTAAGGGAAAAAGTTTCAGGTTTAAGCGACGCAACAGATTTCGACCAGTATTGTAAATTTATTCAGGAATTGATACCTGGAGTAAGCACTATAGCAAGTATTTACAACGCAAATGAGGCTAATTCAGTTTTTACTCAAAATAGCTTGATAAATATTGTTCCATCTTTTGGTATGAGTTATGTTTCCAAAAGCGTTACATCTTACTCCGAAATTTTACCGCGTATTAAAGAGGTCAATGACTTGAATATTAATGTTCTTGTAATTATTGCAGATAACTTAATGAATAATTCAATCTTGCATATTGCTGGAAATTCAATATATTATAAGTTGATACTACTCTCAGACGCAACTGATAACGTTAAAAACGGCGCCCTTGCTGCTTTATCGGTTGATTACGATAAATTGGCGATTGCCAGCGGTGATTTCGCTTACGATGTGATTTTGGGAATGAATCCCGACGATAAACCGATTAAATATCTTTCGTCCGAAGTAATTTCGATTAATACTCACACTGCAAGCGCCATCGGCTTTCAGTTTCCTGCTTCAATTCTGGCTAAGGCAAGGTATGTTTTCCCGTAAATTGTATTTATTTACTTCTTTTATCATTAAAAATAATATATTCTTGAAAACGTTTTCAATTATTTACCAAGAATATTAAAGGACAAAATATGAGCGAACCTACTATTTACCAGAAATCTCCTGCAGAACTGGAATTAGAAGCCGGAACATACTATTGGTGCGCCTGCGGCAAATCCAAAAAACAACCGTTTTGCGACGGCTCGCACAAAGACACGGAATACACTCCGATGAAATTCGAATTGGCCGAGAAAAAGAAAGTATGGCTCTGCCTTTGCAAGCATAGCAGCAAAAAACCTTATTGCGACGGCTCACATAATAAACTTTAATTCGCTTTGGTAATAGAATGATCGAAATTCAAGACCTGCACAAGAGTTTCGGACCAAAAACCGTTCTCGGCGGAGTAAATTTAAAAATAACGGAAGGCTCGGCGATTTGCATAATCGGCAAATCCGGCTGCGGCAAAAGCGTTCTGCTCAAGCACATCGTCGGATTGCTCCAGCCTGACAAAGGCAGGGTCTTCGTTGATGGCATGGATGTCGGCGCTTTGTCGAACAAAGAATTATTCGACTTGCGGAGGCGCATCGGATTTGTTTTTCAAGGCTCTGCGCTTTTCGACTCGATGACCGTTTACGAAAACGTCGTCATCAGCCTATATGAGCATGGACTACGACTCGAAGAGCCTCTTGAAAAAGAGGCAAAACGAGTTTTATCGGCAGTTGGCCTGTTGCCTGACCCCGAAACAGCTACAAAAGAGGAATTCGAGCGCGAATGGAAAATCCTCAAGGACAAAAAGCCTGCCGATTTGTCCGGCGGAATGAGAAAACGTGTCGGAGTGGCGCGCGCGCTGGTCGGAGAGCCTGAATACATCTTTTACGACGAGCCGACGACAGGTCTTGACCCCGTAACATCCGAGCAAATCGACGATTTGATTGCCAACTTGAAAAACAAGTTTAATGTTACTTCCGTTGTCATTACGCATGATATTTTCTCGGTAATGAAAGTGGCAAACCAAGTCGTAATGCTCGATAGCGGCTTAATCCGCTTCGAAGGCACCCCCGAAGAATTGAACAGCAGCAACGATGCGGTCGTTATGGAATTTCTCGATAGATACAAAAAACCTGAAAACTTCTCTTAATCAATCGAAAATATGGGAAATAATGCCGTTGAAATATCCGACTTGAACATCAAAACCGGCGAATATACCATCTTATCCGGTATTAATTTGAATATTTCACACGGCAGCTGCGTTTCGATTGTCGGACCAAACGGCGGCGGCAAAACCACGCTGCTCAAAGCAATTCTCGGACTTGTTCGCCCGACATCGGGTAAAATCATGGTTTGCGGCGTCGAACCCGAAAAAGCGCCTGCAGAATTCATCGGCTACATACCCCAATTGAAAACACTCGACAGGACTTTTCCCGCAACTGCGCTCGAGCTAGTCGTTTCCGGCATGACACGCCTATGGCCGTCTTTCATCAATAGTAATGCAAAAAGCGCTGCCATAAAGGCTTTGGCAACAGTAGGAGCAGCAGATATTGCTTCGCGACAATTGAGCAATCTTTCCGGCGGCGAATTACAAAAAGTGTTCTTTGCGCGAGCAATCGTCCGAAAACCAAAGCTGCTTCTGCTCGACGAACCAGCTACTGGAGTGGATTTCGGCGGCGGCAAAGACATCAGCCGAATCATCGACGAATATAAGAAAAGCAGCAATGCAACAATCATCATGGTTACTCACGATTGGGAATCGGCTTACCATCATTCGGACAAAATTTTGCTTTTAAACCGGAGAATTATTAGCTTCGACGAGCCTTGCGTGGCTTTTTCAGAAGAAAATGTGCGCCTTACATTCGGTCATATCGGGCATGAACACGAAATGATTTTCGGAGTATCTCCACAAAAAAGGAGAGCCGATGCTTGAAATGCTGCAATATAGTTTTATATTGAATGCCCTGCTGGCAGCGATTTTCACCGGTACTACCGGCAGCTTTTACGGCGCTTTCGTCGTTCAACGAAAAATGAGTTTCTTGGGCGATGGCTTAGCTCATGCGGCATTCGGTGGTATCGCGCTCGGACTGCTTTTGCAGACGGAGCCACTTTGGATTGCTGCGCCATTCACAATATTAGTGTCAATTGCAATATCTTTTTTAAAAGAAAAAACGAAACTCGGCGCCGATACCGCAATCGGAATCTTTTTTGCAGTTTCGGTTGCGCTGGGCATAGTCTTCATTTCATTGAAGAAAGACTACAGCGTCGATGCGTTTTCCTATCTCTTCGGCAGTATTTTAAGCGTTGGCATGGGAGATTTAATTGGCGGAGTCGCTATTTTCTCTTTAACTTTTCTTGCTGCTGTGAAATACTGGAAACGCTGGGCTTATGCCACTTTCGACAACGAGCTTGCCCGCGCTGATAAAATTCGGGTTATCAAAGATGATTATGCGCTTTCCGCTTTGCTTGCGCTGACAATAGTTTTATCGGTAAAACTTGTCGGAATTGTGCTTGTAGCCTCATTTTTAGTGATACCGGCTGCGGCGGCAAGGCTTGTTTCATCGACATTTATCAAAATGACAGTTACTTCGATAGTATTTGGCTTAATCAGCAGTATAATCGGACTTTTTGCATCATTTGAACTCGACATTCCGAGCGGTGCGGCAATCATTTTGGCGCAGGCGTTGATTTTCTTTGTTTGCATGTTCTTAAGAATAAATAAATAAATGAAAACATTTACAATCATATTATTAACTCTCATTTTAAGCGCTAATGATAACTTATTGCGCTGCGATTACTTTTACGCTGAAAAATGGTACGAAAATCCGCTCGGATTTGATCCCATTGCTTTACATACGCGAAACGGTTTCTTATTGCCTGCTCTAGCGGTTGGTTTATGCCTTTGGTTGACACCTCGGGATAGCGTCGCCGACAAGACCGTTTTCCACTGTATGTCAGGCGTTTCATACGGTTATAAGCATCCGGAAACAACGCTTTTTCAAATCAACTCGGGTTTTGATTATTTCTTTCGCTCTTGGCTTTCAGTCGGCTCAGAAATCAGTTTTTTCTTCCCGCGAGACGCTTATAATAACACATTCGGTATAGCTATTTTTCCGTATGCCCGCTTCTATCCTTTGAACAAAGAGGACTACAGACTATTTTTTGAGTGTGGAGGCGGTTTGGTTTATTTTTTTAACCAATTTCCATTACCGAATGACAAGGATAATCGCTTGGGAACTAACTTGAATGGTACCACTCGATATGGCATCGGTAGTGAAATCAATTTGAGTCGCTCTTCGTCAATAATCTTTGGAATTAGACATGTTCATATATCGAACGGCAATTCCGTCGGTGTCGCAAGAAATCCTTCACATGATAGTAACGGCTTTTATTTAGGTTTATCAATTAATTAGTGGAAGAATTATGAAAATTGCGCTTATTGGTTACGGCTCAATGGGCAAGGAAGTCGAAAAAATTGCATCCTTAAAAGGAATTGAAATTGCTTCTATTCACGATATTGATAATCCCTTAAGGCAAGACTTAAATTACGATTTTGATGTGGCAATTGACTTCTCGCTACCAGACTGCGTTTTGGAAAATGTAAGCATTTTAGCAGAACACGGAAAGAACATCGTTATCGGCACAACCGGTTGGAAAAAGTTCGAAGCAAAAGTGTTCGAAATATGCTCCCGTAGCGGCATCGGAATGGTTTACGGCTCGAATTTTTCTTTAGGAATGCAGATTTTTGGTAAATTAATTGATTTGGGCGCTGAACTAATCAATAAGTTCGATGAATACGACGTTTTTATAAGCGAAATACATCATCGCCGGAAAACCGACAGCCCCAGCGGAACGGCTCTCAGCCTTGCTCAGAAGTTATTATCGGCAATCGAACGCAAAAGCGAAATAGAAACAGAAACCTCCCACAGCATCATCGAACCCAAAAAGCTGCATCTGTCCTCGCTCCGAGGCGGCGAAATCGCCGGAACTCATACAGTATACTTCGACTCTGATGCAGATACTATCGAACTGACCCATCGGGCGAAAAACCGCTCTGGCTTTGCTCGTGGAGCTTTGCTTGCGGCTGAATGGATTTCTGGCAAGCAAGGAATTTGGAAGTTTGACGATATTTTCAATGAATTAATTAATATAACAAAATAATACAAAAGGATTATAATGAACACACACAAATGCGACGTTGTCGTAATCGGTTCAGGACCCGGCGGTTATGTTGCCGCTATTAGAGCCGCTCAGCTCGGAAAATCAGTTATTTGCGTCGAGCGCGAAAACCTCGGCGGCGTTTGCCTCAACTGGGGCTGCATTCCGACAAAAGCCCTGCTCAAAAATGCCGAATTGATGAACTTCATCAAAAATTCTAAGGAATTCGGCTTCGACATCAAGGATTATTCCGTCGATTTTGCTAAAGTAATCAAGCGCAGCCGCGATGTTTCGAACCGCATGAGCAACGGAGTCGGTTTCTTGTTCAAAAAGAACAAAGTCCAAATCGTCAAGGGCAGCGGCTCAATCAAGGCAAAAGGAATCGTCGAGGTTCGCGACGGCAGCGGCGAGCAAACCGACGAAATTAAATGCGGCAGCATAATCATAGCCACCGGCGCGCGTCCGCGACAAATTCCGGGTATCGAAGTCGATAGAAAGCGTGTCATAACCAGCACTGAGGCAATGATTCCGAAGGAAATACCCGAATCGCTCATCGTTATGGGCGCTGGTGCAATCGGTGTCGAGTTCGCTTATTTCTATAATGCTTTCGGCACAAAAGTAACGATAATCGAAATGCTCGACCGCATTTTACCCGTCGAAGACGAGGAGATTTCAGCAGAATTGGCGCGCCATTACAAGAAAATGGGCGTTAACCTGATAACCGGCGCAAAAGTATTGTCTGCAAAAGCAAAAGAGCAAGGTGTCGAAGTTGTTATAGAAAAGAAAGACGGAACCAAGGAAACAATGGCTGCCACTTTGGCTTTGAACGCAATTGGCATTCAGGCAAATATCGAAGGAATTGGCTTGGAAAACGTCGGAATCAGCATTGAGAGAGGATTTATAAAATGCGACAAATACATGCGGACTAATGTCGAAGGCATTTACGCAATCGGCGACATCGCCGGTCCGCCTTGGCTGGCTCACAAAGCATCGGCTGAAGGCATCGTTGCGGCAGAACATATAGCAGGACATCATACCGAAGGCGTCGATTACGGAAATATTCCGGGCTGCACTTACTGCATACCACAAGTTGCGAGCGTCGGCATGACCGAAGCCAAGGCAAAAGCCGCTGGTTACGAGGTGAAAGTTGGCAAATTCCCATTCACCGCAAGCGGCAAGGCGCACGGCATCGGCGAGGCGAAAGGCTTTGCCAAACTGGTTTTCGACGCTAAATACGGCGAGCTGTTAGGGGCACACTTAATCGGACCCGAAGTAACGGAAATGATAGGAGAAGCCGGACTGGCTCGCGCTCTCGAGGCAACTGGACAGTCGATATTCAAGACAATTCACGCCCATCCGACACTAAGCGAGGCAATAATGGAAGCTGCCGCCCAAGCTTTCGGAGAAGCGGTGAATATATAGCTGTCAATGAAGTATGATTTGAAAATACTTGGTTTGTTGGCTCTGATATGGATTGTTATAATTATTATTATCAATCCTAACGCAGATGTATGCATCAACGACGATTGGGCTTATGCCCGACCGGTTGCGAATTTTCTCGTAACTGGTCAAATCCATCTAACGGATTGGTCGTCGATGACGCTCGTTTTCCATGTCCTTTGGGGAGCCCTTTTCAGCTCGGTGTTTGGTTTTTCGTTCACAGTATTGCGAATAAGTGTGCTGGCGCTTGGATTTTCGGGTTATGCCGGTTCATATCTCTTGTTCAAAGAACTAACCCCCAGCAAAAAGCTTGCGTTTATCGGTGCTTCGTTAATTGCTTTGAATCCGATATACTTACAGAATTCGTTTTCGTTTATGACCGATGTGTCATTCTACGGTTTTATGATTTGGGCGGTTTATTTCTTTGTTAAGTTCTTTAAAAACGAAAGATTTATCTTCATCGCACTTGCGATTACATTTGGAGTAATATCACTTTGGATAAGGGAAGTATCGCTTATCTTAGCATTTGGATTTGCATGTGGTTATGTATTTAAAAATGGTCTTAATCGTAAAACAGTTTTAACGGTATTCATTGTCTTTGCGGCTTTTTTAGGGGCTTATATCGCATATCGTTGGTGGTATGTGAATATTCATGGTGTTACCGAAAAGATGGATTATTGCCGGGATAGCTTTGTCAATACCATTTTTAGTATTAACACTGTTTTTATGGCTCAATTCATCAGATACTCTCATTCAGTGATTTCTTTGTTTGTATTAACTTTCTTGCCGCTAATGGTATTAAGTATATATCAAATTGGTAAAACGCTTGATAGAAGAAGGATTAGAATTTCGATTTTAGCAACATCAATTTTTGTTATTCTGCTTAGTATTTTATTAATTCTCAAGCCCGAAAATATAGAATCAATAGGTAGCTACTTAATAGGAAGTTTTCTTCATTCAGGCATTCGTTTGCCGAATGTTTTCACAGTCGTTTCAAACGAAAATTTCGAATTGCCGTCTGCTTTTTTGTGGTTTATCATACTCTTAAGCGCTTCTGTTGCCACTTTCTGGGTATGCGGTAATATTTTCAAAGCCCCAAAGCATATTCGCTTTTGGAAAAGCTTTAAAAAACAAGACGGCATTTCGTTTTTTCTGGCTATGTCGTTGATTGCTTATATCATACCGATTTCCACTCAGCATTTGTTTCCGCGTTATATGCTTGTTGCGTTCCCATTTATGTGTGGATTGCTGTTAATTTCTTTGAAAGTAACAACCATTAATATAAAAGCGCAAAGGTTTTCAATTTTTGTGTTTATTGTATTATCGGTAATATCATTGCTCATCGAAAGAGACTACATGGAGTATAACAGGCAAAAAGCCGTGGCTGCATCCTACTTAATGAATGTTCTGAATGTTTCTCCTAAAGAAATCGATGGCATGCTCGAGTTCAACGCATGGTATTTTTTTGATTCAAAATATATTCCAACGCCAGAAAAGAATTGGTATTGGGTGCAAAACGATAAATATGTAATTTATGATAAAATAATTAAAGATTATGAAGTAATTAAAGAATTTTCGTTTACAAGATTACTACCTCCCACAGCCGAAGAGAAACTATATGTTATGAAGAAGAATGATTAAGCAATAAACATTATTAATAAAAGGCAATTATGAAAATTATCCTGTAATTAGCAGGATTTTTCATAATTTTGTAAGTTTATATCATTTATTCAATTTGAAAATTATTTTTTAATTATGGCATACTATCCGTTTAAAGAAATTGAGCCGAAATGGCAGAAATACTGGGCTGACAATAATATTTACAGGACCGAAGACGATTTCACACGTCCGAAATACTACATACTCGATATGTTTCCCTATCCGAGCGGCGCAGGTTTGCACATCGGCCATCCCGAAGGCTATACGGCGACCGACATTGTCGCCCGTTACAAGCGAATGCGAGGATTCAACGTTTTGCATCCGATGGGCTTCGACGCTTTCGGGTTGCCGACCGAGCGCTATTGCATGACCAATAATATTCATCCAATCGAAGCAACAGCAAAGAATATATCGGTTTTCCGCCGCCAGCTTGAGATTTTGGGTCTAGGTTATGACTGGGAGCGGCAAGTTAATACTACTGAAAAAGAGTATTACCGCTGGACACAGTGGATGTTTCTGAAGATATATAACTCATGGTTCGACCGCGACGAAAAGCGTGCCCGTCCTATCGAAGAGCTTCCTATACCCCCGGAAATCACAGACCCAAAGGCAATTGAGGATTATAAAGACAGCCGCCGTTTGGCTTATATTGCAATGATACCGGTCAATTGGTGTGAGCAGCTCGGCACGGTGCTTGCCAACGAAGAATGCGACGAATGGCGAGAAAAGGGCTATACCATCGAGCGCCGGCCAATGCGCCAATGGATGATTCGTATTACGGAGTATGCCGAACGTTTGCTCGAAGATTTGGCGCTGGTCGATTGGCCGCATTCGACGCTCGAAATGCAGAAAAACTGGATTGGGCGCAGCGAAGGAGCCGAAATTACTTTTAAAATTGTTGACCAAGACAAAAACATCGTTGTTTTCACTACTCGACCAGATACGATTTTCGGAGCGACTTACATTGTTCTTGCGCCCGAACATCCGCTTGTGGAGCGGCTTACGAGCATCGACCAGAGTAATGCGGTTAAAGATTACATCCAAAAAGCGTCAATTAAGAGCGACCTCGAGCGAACGGAATTGAACAAAGAAAAAAGCGGCGTATTCACCGGTGGTTATGCCTTGAATCCCGCGACAGGCAAGCCTATACCAGTATGGATAGCCGATTATGTTCTAGCGCATTACGGCACAGGCGCAATAATGGCTGTCCCGGGGCATGATTCGCGAGACCATGAGTTTGCGCTTGCTTATAAATTACCGATTGTTCAGGTTGTTGCTCCTTCCGACGGTTCCGAATTCGATATTCATATAGAAGCATTCGTCGACTATGGCGTTGGGATTAATTCTGCTAACAACGAAGTATCGCTTAATGGATTAGCCACCGAAGCGGCTTTCGAGGAAATGGTCAAATGGATTGAATCGAAAGGCATCGGCTGCCGCAAAGTGCAATACAAACTGAGAGATTGGTTATTTTCGCGTCAACGTTATTGGGGCGAACCGCTGCCAATCATGTTTTTCGAAGACGGTACGAAACGTTGCCTTGATGAAGACGAATTGCCTTTAACTCTTCCCGATGTAATGGACTTCAAGCCAGCCGGAACCGGCGAATCACCGCTGGCAAAGGTTTCTGAGTGGGTCGATTTCATCGATAAAAAAACAGGCCAGCGCGCCCGATACGAACCAAATACGATGC
>CAYLSY010000053.1:0-10905 GCA_964386275.1 uncultured Hyphomicrobiales bacterium | reverse complement strand
TTCGATGATGAAAATACACATCGATTAATAAATAATTGATTTTGGTATGCTTTTTGTTAATTTAACAGTATTTAACAAATAATTAATAATATTACAGTGAAATTTACTTTAAAACGGAAAGTAATCGGGCTTGCGGTTCTTGCATCGGTATTGCCTGTAATAGTCGTATTAATGCTAACTTCGAATTTTGAGCGGACAATTAACGAGGATACCCAATCTACGATTTCCGAAATGGCTTGCACCAATATAAGTCAAATTGCCAAAGATGTATATGCCCTTTGCAAGACTACTAACGATATACTTCAGAAAAATCTTGATAAAAATCTGGTTATTGCCCGAAGGCTAATGAAGGAAAAGGGAGGTTTCCAATTATCATCCGAAACAACCACTTGGACGGCAATTGAGCAGTTCAGTAAAAAAATTGTCGAAGTGAAATTACCAAAAGTTATGATTGGAAACCAGTGGCTGGGACAAGCAACAAGTTTTACTGAAAATGCAGTACTCGTTGATGAAATAACCCGAGAAACCGGTTCGGTCTCAACAATTTTCCAAAGAATGAATCAAGACGGAGATATGCTCAGAGTTGCTACTACCGTTTCAACCATCGATAATAAACGCGCCATCGGCACTTATATACCAGCCAAGAATCCAGATGGTTTGCCTAATGCAGTCATATCGATGGTATTAAGCGGGACAAAATACAGCGGCATTGCATTTGTTGTAAACGATTGGTATTTAACTACATATGAACCTATAAAAAATTCTGCTGGCGAAGTCATCGGTATGCTCTTTGTCGGTAACCGCCTTGTCGAAATCGAAACCCTAAGACAAACAATCATGGAAACGAAAGTCGGTTCGACCGGCTATGTTTTTGTATTGCAAGGCAGCGGACCAAATAAAGCAAAAGCGATAATAACATACAAGGGCATACATGACGGCGAAAATGTTTGGAACGAAAAAGACATCAACGGTAAATATTTTATGCGAAATATTATTGATAATACCGTCAACAAAGCAGCCGGACAAACAAACGTCGAAAAATATTATTGGAAAAATCCCGATGATAAAGAACAAAGACTTAAAATTGCTGCATCAGTATATTTCGAGCCGTGGGACTGGGTTATTGCAGCAAGCGCATATGAAGATGATTATGCTCAAATCAAAGCAAAGATTGCTTCGAAAATATCCGATTTATTTTCAATTCTTGCAATTATTTCCTTTGCCATATTAGTGGTAATAATCTCGATTGCATTTATTATGGGCAGCAAAATAACAAAACCAATAAGATTTATTTTCCATTTGGCAACAGATATATCCGATGGAAATATCCAAAAAGCCAAAAAGTATTTATCGGATTATTCTCAAAAATCAAAAAATTCTAAATTCCGTCGAGCAAATAAATTACTTAGCGACGAAACCTCAACTTTAATTGAAGCATTCGATAGAATGACAGCTAATCTCGAATCATTAATCATCAATGTTCAAAATTCCGGCCATAACGTAAGAAATTATTCTAATATTATTTCATCTTCGGCTCGCCAAGTCGAAGCTTCCGTTACCGAGCAAGCTGCTGCAACCAACCAAATCACTTCGACAAGCAAGGAAATCTATTCAACGACTATTGAAATAGTAAATTCAGTCGATTCTGTCGCCGCAATCGCTGAAAACACATCTCAAATCGCCGGCAATGGTATATATGATATCGAGGAAATGGAAAATGCGATGAATGCATTGATGAGCGCAACATCTTCAATATCATCGAAATTATCGGTTATTAACGATAAAACCAATAAAATTTCAGGAATTATCGATACAATCAACAAAATATCAGACCAAACCAATCTGCTCTCGCTAAATGCGGCAATAGAAGCTGAAAAAGCTGGGGATTACGGCAAAGGATTTTCAGTAGTGGCAAAGGAAATAAGCCGGTTGGCAGATTTAACGGCTATTGCCACTCAAGACATCGAGTCTATGGTCAAGGAGATGCGCTCGTCTGTGGCTTCAGGCGTTATGGAAATGGATAAATTCGGCGATGCGGTTCGTCGTTCGTCGGGTGAAATTAGTAAAATCAGCATGCGTTTGCATGAAATTATCATGCATGTGAAAGAAATTCCGACGCAATTCGAATCGGTTCGCTCGAGCATCGAAGCGCAATCGTTGGGGGCAGACCAAATCAGCGACGCAATGCAGCAATTGAACCAAATTGCTGAGCATACAAAGGAATCAGTAAAGGAATTCCAAGGTATAACTGAAAAGTTAAATGATACGGTATCATTATTGGATAACGCCGTAATGCGTTTTAATATTTAAAAGCTTTTTTAAAGTGTAAATACTTTTACTATTGACAAAGCTATTAATTAAATGGGATATGTCTTTAATGTTTTCAAAAAAATCAATAAGATTCAAATTATCTTTATATTTTTTGTTTTCAACACTATTGCTGTTTTCAATAATATTTATTTATAACATGTATTTTACGCAAAATCTTGTTATAAAAAAACTTAGCGAAAGCGCTGCAAATAATGGCAAAGCTGCGGTCAGCAAAATCGATATACTAATAAATTCAATCCATAAAATTACCAATACAGTTGCGACTTATGTTTCAACTTGCAAGGTCGAGCCTGAAGATTTGGAACGATATCTGAGGGAAGTTGTTAATGAGAATCCCGAAATATTCGGCTCAACAATTTCGCTCGAACCCGGTGTTATACAGGGGAGAAACCTCTATGGTCCTTATTTTTATAAGAAAAACGGAGTGGTCGAGTATTCCGATTTAGCCGATTCAAGTTATTATTATCCTAAGTGGCAATGGTACACAATTCCAAAAACCACGCAACAACCTTTTTGGAGCGAGCCATATTTCGACGAAGGCGGCGGAAATGTTATAATGCTGACTTACTCCAACCCAATATTTAAAAATACCGCAAAAGGAAAGAAATTTATTGGAGTAATTACTTGCGACTTGCCAATATCTTGGGTGCAGGACATTTTCAATTCTATAAAAGTATCAAAAACCGGCTATTCATTCTTAGTTTCAAAAAAAGCGACTCTGCTTGCTCATCCCGATTCAAGCTTTATAATGAGGGAGACAATGTTCTCGATTGCGCAAAAAAATAATCACGCTGCTCTTGATTCAATCGCTAAAAAAATGATTAACGGCGAAACCGGTTTTATGCCATACATCAGTCCGTGGAATCATAAAAAATCCTATATTTTTTACATCCCTATTGTTTCTACTGGTTGGTCGATGGGCTTTATCTATCCAGAAGAGGAATTTCTCGAAGACGAAAATCAGCTGTTTTTAACAATAATGATTGTCGGTATTATCGGCTTTTTGGCTCTCTTCATTGTTGTAATGATTATTTCCGCGACAATCACCAATCCATTGAAAAGCGTAATATCAATTGCAGAATAAATAGCCGACGTAATCATTGATAATTCCATTTCATCAGTCAATATACTATTAAAAAAAGTAAAAAAAGGTTCACATTTAACATTATCTGAACAAAGCAACTTAGATAATTCACAAACCGAATCGAATATTTCAAATACAAAGAATGAAATCATCAGGCTTTGCTATTCCTTTCAAAAGATGAGCGCAGGGTTAAACGGCTTGATTAGCCAAGTGCAGCGCTCCGGAATTCAAGTTACCGCTTCAGCAACACAAATATCGGCTTCAGCCCGCATGCTCGAGGCGACAATTGCCGAACAAGCCGCTTCGACTAAGGAAGTTTCGGCAACAAGCTCCGATATATCCAATCGCTCAGATGAATTAGTTAAAACCATGGAATTTGTTACCGATTCGCTCACTGGAACCACACACCTTGCGGAAGTAGGCAAAACCGATTTGCTGAATATGAGCGAGGCAATGGAGGTATTGAAAAAAGCGACCGATTCGATTTCTAATAAACTATCAATAATCAATGAAAAGACAAATAAAATTTCGGGTGTTGTAACAACTATTAATAAAATATCCAATAAAACAAACCTGCTGTCGCTCAACGCCTCTATTGAAGCGGAAAAAGCTGGCGAATACGGCAAAGGTTTCTCGGTCGTAGCACGCGAAATCAGCCGCTTAGCCGACCAGACGACTCTGGCAACTCAGGAAATTGAATCGATGGTTAAGGAAATGCGTTCGTCTGTTTCCGCCGGGGTCATGGAAATGGATAAATTCAATGAGGAAGTTAAAAATGGGGCAGAGGAAATTGACAGCATAAGTCAACATATCAATTCCATTATCGATAGCGTCAAAGCGCTGATGCCGCAATTCGATAATGTTCGCGAAGGTATCAATGCCCAAACTTTCGGCGCTCAGCAAATCAGCGAAGCTATGAGCCAATTGGCGGCTGTTGCCGACCAAACAAAAGAATCGCTCAATGAATTCAAGCAAGCTACCGAGCAATTGAACGGTGCAGTCCAAGGGCTGCAAAGCGAAGTTCTAAAATTTAAAGTTGTTCAAAATTGAAGTTTTATTATTAGTGGCTGTTGAGCTACTATTCAAGATTTGGCAATGAATGATTCCGGACATGCCGGAATGACATGCTTTTGGACTTTATCAGAGATTTTAACTCTTTAATAATTGTGATAAAATGAAGTATATTTTTAAAAATCTTAAAATATCAAAAAAGCTGCTAATAAGCGCAGTTATGTTTTCTGTGCCGATTGTCGTTTTGCTTTTTTTCGTTGTCCGCGGTTTTTATAAAGATATTGATTTTGCCGAAAAGGAAATCATCGGTTCAAAATTGATTGAACCGCTAAAGGATATAGCAGCTGATGTGTTGTTATTCGAAAGACTTACGGCAAGTAATACTAACAAAAACCAATCAATAAACGAAGAATTAGTCAAAATTCAGTCTAAAATCACCGAATCTGTATCAAAATATATTGAAACGGCCAAGTTTTATTGCGATAAACTATGCAGCGAAACTGGAAATTTCAATACTGAAGTCCTCGAAAAGCATAAACCACAGGATATTCAAAACAGTTGGTTGGAACTACAGAAATTTCCATCAGAGGACTACCAGCAGTTACATGAAAAAGTATCATTATTTGTTCAATTAATAAATGAGACAATAAATTCAATCGCCGATTATTCAAATATCGTGCTTGACCCTGACTTGGATTCATATTATGTAATGGACATTTGCGTCAGCACCTTACCTCAGACAATCTCCCGGCTTCATCGAACAATGCTTGCAATTAACAAAGGCAACAAGGATACAATATCTTTGGATGAATTGGTTGCGTTAAAAACTCTTGCCGAACAGTTCGAAAAAAACGATTTGCGCCGAATCAACCGCGATATTGAAACTGCAATTGCGTCTGACAAACGCTTCTACGGCACAAGTTTAACTCTACAGCAGTCCTTAATTCCATCACAAAAATCATTTACCACTGCAATTACGCAGCTGATATCCTATTTAAACAATATTTCATCAACAAGAAACGGCAAAATCAGAGCAGGAGCCGATGAATTATTGCTTGTTTCGATTGATGAAGCAAAAAAATTGTGGGATATTTCTTTTGTCGAATTGCAAATCTTGCTCAATAAACGTATCGAATATGATAAAACTCAAATGTATATAGCATTATCTATTTCTTTGATTGCTATTATATTAGCCATTACTTTTGTATTTTTTATAACCCTTGGAATAACTCGACCATTGAGAAAAGTATCGTCAATTGCCGGACAAATCGCAGGCGGAAACCTGAACTTCGCTGTCGAAGAGCTAAAAAGCCTTAAATGCTTGCATGCAATTGCTGAAATCGAGAATTCTGGCGGAAAATACAAATTAAAAAACGAAATTTTAATCCTTTTCAATTCTTTCAACACAATGCTGAGCAATCTCATTTCACTTCTCAACGAAGTGCTTGCCTCGGGTTTAACCGTTAAGACTTCTTCGACTCAAATTGCAGCTTCAGCCAGAACATTAGAGGCTACCGTTGCCGAACAAGTCGCTTCGACTAACGAAGTGAACGCCACAAGCAAGGAAATATCCGCAACATCATTGCAGTTGGCCGACACCATGGAACGAGTTACTGCAATGTCTTCCGAAGCTGCCGAGTTTGGAAAAGTCGGCATCGAAAGCCTCGAGGAAATAAGGGAAATTATTTTTGATTTAAAAGATTCGACTAACGAGATATCCGGCAAATTAAATGCAATCAACGAAAATGCTGCAAATATAAGTAATGTTATCACAACGATAGCTAACGTTGCCAACCAAACCAACCTTTTGTCGCTCAATGCCGCAATTGAAGCAGAAAAAGCCGGAGTCTACGGCGCTGGTTTCTCGGTCGTTGCAAAAGAGATACGTCGGCTTGCTGATCGGACATCCATAGCGACGCTCGATGTTGAAAATATCATCAACGAGATGCAACTTGCTGTAAGCGATGGGGTTACGTCAATCGAAAGGTTTGCAAAGAAAACAGTTCAAAGTTCCGAGAAAATTGCTTTACTCAGCGATAATTTGAATAACATAATTGACTCGACCTTTGAACTTGGTCCTCAATTCGAAGCTGTCAACAGCGGTATGCAGCAGCAATCAATGGCTGCGGTTCAAATTAGCGAAGCAATGGAGCAGTTGAATATTGCTGCCCGTTCTACTCGCGATTCGTTATTCGAATTTCGTCGGGTTACCGAGCAGTTGAATGAAGCAATAATAAAAATGCAACAGGAAACTTCCAAGTTTAGAATTCATTAATACAATTCATTCATTGCTGAGCGGAAGAGAATTTCTAATTTTTTCCAAAGCAGCTTGGGCTGCGGCTTGTTCTGCCTGCTTTTTGCTTTTTCCTTTGCCGCTGCCGTATAGTTCATTCCCGACATATACACCGATTAGAAATTCTTTGTCGTGGTCTGGTCCTGAGGATTCGAGCACACTGTAGGTTGGCGATGTAAATCCTTTAGCTTGAACAGTTTCCAAAAGTATGCTCTTATAATTTGTATCCGTCATTGTTTCCTTAATCATTACAATAGGAAACAATGTGTTAATCACAAATTCTTTTGCCCTTTCCATGCCCGAATCGAGGAAAATTGCTCCAATTACCGCTTCCAAGGCATCGGCAAGAATTGACAAGCTTCCATGTTCCATTGATTTTCTTGCGCTGAAGCTCATCATAAGGAATTCGTCCAGATGCAATTCTTCGGCGCATTTCGCCAACGAATCCTTGTTCACAAGCCAAGAACGCATCTTGGTTAAATCGCCTTCTGGCACATTAGTATGAATAAAAAACAAATATTCGGTTACAATCAATCCAAGTACGGAATCGCCAAGAAACTCGAGTCTTTCGTTCGAAGTAATCTTATCTTCATGTTTTACTGCGACATAGGAGCGATGGGTGAGAGCTTGCTCGAAAAATGGAATGTGGTTGATTTCAACTTTTAAATGCTTCTCAAGTTGCTCCTTTTTTTCCGGTAATAAAAAACCAACCGGATGGAAATAATCCTTCAGGTTGGTTTTATTCACACTTCGTTTAAATTGAGAGAACTTGAGCAAGCCGTTATATATATTTAGGAAAAAGTTTTCTTTCACGGCAGTAATCGAATAATTAAATATTAGTTCTCAAATTCTTTGAAACAAATTGTTGCATTGTGTCCTCCGAAGCCGAAAGTATTGCTCAATGCAGCGCGAATACGCCTTTTTGCCGGTTTGTTTGGTGTATAATCCAAATCGCAATCCGGGTCGGGAGTAAAGTAATTAATTGTTGGCGGCACTATTTGATTTTTTATTGCCAAAACAGTTGCAATTGCCTCAACTGCTCCGGCAGCGCCGAGCAAATGACCAACCATTGATTTCACCGAGCTGACGGCAATTTTATATGCTCTGTCGCCAAAAACTTCCTTGATGGCAGCTGTTTCATTCCTGTCGTTAGGCGGAGTCGAAGTTCCGTGAGCTTTCACATAGTCAATGTCTTCAATAGTAAGTTTTGAATCCTTAATTGCAAGTTTCATCGAACGCACGGGACCATCCAACGAAGGCTGAGTGATATGAAAAGCGTCGTCAGTCAATCCGAAGCCTGCGATTTCCGCATAAATTTTTGCGCCGCGGTTCATTGCATGTTCCAAGGTTTCGAGAATCAAAACGCCACCGCCTTCTGCCATAACGAATCCGTCGCGGTCTTTGTCGAACGGACGGCTTGCTGTTTCAGGCGAGTCGTTACGAGTGGAAATCGCTTTCAATGCATTAAAGCCACCAATACCCATTTGAGATATCGGAGCTTCACTGCCGCCAACAACCATCACATCGGCATCGCCTCGTTGAATAAGCATCAAAGCATCGGCAAGGCAATGCGAAGATGTTGCGCAAGCGGATACAGTCGCATAATTAGGACCTTTCAAACCCCAGCGGATAGCTATATGTCCGGCAGCAATATCTGGTATCATCATTGGAATGAAGAACGGCGAAATCCTGTCAGGCACTCCACCACGCTCGAATAACTGTTGCTGCTGGTTGTAGTATGTTTTCATACCGCCGATTCCTGAGCCGAAAATTACTCCAACACGCTCTTTATCAGTTTTCTCGAAATCCAAACCGGAGTCTTCAATAGCCATGGTTGCAGCGCTTATGGCAAATTGAGTGAATTCATCCATTCTTTGAACTTCCTTGCGGTTGATATGAACAAGCGGGTCATAGTTTTTTACTTCGCAGCCGAATTTGGTATCGAAATTCGTTACATCAAAGCGAGTTATTGTGGCTGCTCCGCTTTTGCCTTCGAGCATTGACTGCCACATTTCATCGACAGTATTTCCAATTGCAGTAACAGCGCCCAGACCTGTTACAACAACTCGTGGGTAATCATATTTTGACATAATTAATAGTTTTTAATAAACAATACTATAATTTAAGCAAAAATTGCCATTGTTTAAAACACAATGAACATCTTTTCACATGAATAACTATTTGCCAATTTCTTACAAAAAAAAGAAAAAATCGACAAAAATGTTTATTGGTCGCCTAACTTCTCGGTCAAGTATTTTACAACATCGCCTACTGTTTGGATTTTTTCGGCATCGCTGTCTTCAATTGAAACGTTGAAGTGCTTTTCGAATTCCATGATGAGTTCGACTGTATCGAGTGAATCTGCGCCCAAATCTTTCGTGAAATTGGCGTCGTCGGTTACTTGAGAGTCTTCGACTCCGAGCTTTGTTACGATGATTTCAGTAACTTTTTGTTTTAAATCAGACATTGTTGTACCTTAAATTAAAGATTAATAAATAAAACTAAGTTAAACAATTTCGAATGAAATATTTTATTACATTGCCAAACCGCCGTCAATATGCAAAATTTGGCCTGTGATATAACTTGATTCATCTTTACAGAAAAATACAGTTGCATTTGCCACATCTTCCGGAGTTGCAGCGCGTTTCAGCGGAATGCTGTCAGTATAAGCCTTCTTTTGTTCTTCGGTTAGTACGTGGGTCATATGCGTAAGCACAAAACCAGGCGCAATGCAGTTGACTAATATGTTCCTTGAGCCAAATTCCTTAGCCATCGACTTAGTTAATCCGAATAGCCCGGCTTTCGATGCTGCATAATTTGCTTGCCCGGCATTGCCGATAGAACCGATTATTGAGCCAACGTTTACTATTCTACCGCTGCGCTGCTTCATCATAGTCATAGCAACTGCTTTCGAGCAAAGAAATGCGCCCTTTAAATTGATATTCAAAACCGAATCCCAATCGCTTTCGCTCATTCTTACAAGCAACCCGTCACGAGTAATACCGGCATTGTTGATTAGTATGTCGATGCGTGATTTTTCTGCAAGAACAGCCTCGACAGCTTTCCTTACCGACTCGTCGTTCGAGACATCGCATTGGATACAGCTTACCGATACTGCAAGACTTGCATCTTCGATGAATACTTCGTCTGTTTTTGGTAAAACATAATCAAAGGCAAAGACATAAGCGCCGTCGGAAGCGAGTTTCTCGACAATCGCTTTTCCGATGCCGCGGCAGCCGCCGGTTACGATTGCAATTTTATCTTGTAATGGTTTTTCGCAATTCATGATTTTCAATTATTAAGAAAAATGAAATGTTCTTTATTATTCACAATTTATTAAACACACAGTATTCTATTGATTCACATTATTATTTACGTTTGAAAAGTAGCAATCGCCACCTCAATCGATAATATGATTATAAATACTTTTCAATATCTCCGACTTTGTCGATGCCTTCAATTTGAACTCCGGTCAAAGTTCTTTTCACCAATCCTTGCAAAACCTTGCCCGGTCCGACTTCGACATATGTGTCGATGCCGTCGGTTTGCATTGCCTTCAGGCTTTGCGTCCATAGAACCGGCGATGTAAGCTGCTGAATCAGAGCTTTCTTGATTTCTTCAGCATCGGTCAGCGGCTTAGCATATACATTAGAATATATCGGCGCCTTTGCATTGTTAAAAGCAATCGAGTTAATGCGTTTCTCCAATTCGGTGCGTGCAGGTTCAACGAGCGGCGAATGGAATGCGCCGCTGACGACGAGTTCCGATACCATTTTTGCGCCGGCTTCCTTGAAAAGAGGGGCTTTTTCCCTTAAATAGTCAGCCGAACCGGATACGACGACCTGGCCGGGAGAATTAAAGTTAGCTGGCACTATTACGTTGCCGTTGCCTTCTTTTGTTAATGTATCACACAGTTCAATAACTTTTGCTTCGTCGAGTCCGATGACGGCAAACATTGTACCGGGCATGATTTCGCCTGCACGGAACATTAATTCGCCTCTTAAAGAAACGAGTTGCAAAGCATCTTGGAATGATAACACGCCAGAGGCGAATAATGCGGCATATTCACCAACAGAATGTCCGGCTGTTGCTGAATAATCGATTTTACCCTCTAGAAGACTCACTAAAACCGCCGCGTGAAGAAATATTGTGGGTTTAGTATTGCGTGTTTCCTTTAGTGTTTCAA